>DASQAW010000505.1:0-1535 GCA_035635495.1 Burkholderiales bacterium | reverse complement strand
CGCTCGGCGATATGCAGGCTCACCTGCACGCCGGGATGGCGCGAGGAGAACGCGGCGACCAGCCGCGAGGCGACCTGGCGCGCTTCGGGCTCGGCGGCGAGGCGCAACGCCTCGCTCTTCGGTTTGCGGAACTGCGCCAGCCGCTCATCGGCGCGGGCGAAGAACTGCACCAGCTCGCCGCACAGCCGCTGCAGCTCCTCGCCCGCCGGCGTGAGCCGGAGGCCGCGCCCTTCGGGCTCGACCAGCGTGAGCTCCAGGGTCTGCGCGAGCTTCTTCAAGTGCGTGGAAACCGTCGGCTGGGCGAGGTGCAGCTCCTCGGCGGCGCGTGTCACGCTGCCGAGGCGCGCGACCGCCTCGAAGGCGATGAGCTGGGGGAAAAGCCCGTGGCGAAAATAACGGCGCAGCCTGGCGCGGGACATCTCGGCTCCTTTCGAAACCGAGGTCTCGCTTGCACCCCCGCTGCTGAAAACTTCGGGACTGCCGGCTCGACCGGGGACGAATCCCGGGTTGACGATCGCGCCGCTTAGAAGCTACTCCCCTCGTGGGGTTGACGCATCTTGCCTGGCCCGCGCCCGATGCGCAACGTCCATCGCGTTTCGCGATGGATGCATCGCAACACATCATTTTTCGCGAGGCGCGCGGCGCACCAGAATCGGCGCATGGAATTCCTCTCCGCGCTGATCGCGATCATCGTCATCGACCTGGTGCTCGCCGGCGACAACGCCGTCGTCATCGCCCTCGCCGCCCGCAACCTGCCGAAGCAGCTCCAGCGCCGCGCCGTGGTGTGGGGCGCGCTCGGCGCGGTGCTCGTGCGCGCGAGCCTCACCGTCGGCGTCCTGTGGCTGCTGCAGGTCCCGGGATTGATGCTCGCCGGCGGCGCCGCGCTCGTCTGGATCGCCTATCGGCTGCTTGCCGGCGACGATGGCGGGCACGGCGACGTCGCGCCCGCCGCGGGCTTCTGGGCCGCCATGCGCACCATTGTCGTCGCCGACGCCGTGATGGGCCTCGACAACGTGCTCGGCGTCGCGGGCGCGGCGAACGGCAGCGTGCTGCTCGTGGTGCTCGGCCTCCTCGTCAGCATTCCGATCGTCGTCTGGGGCTCGACGCTGATCATGCACTGGATCGAGTGCTTCCCGGCGCTGCTCTATGCCGGCGGCGCGGTGCTCGCCTGGACCGCGGCGAAGATGATCCTGTCCGAGCCGATGATCGCGGACGCCATGGCGCCGCGCCCGCTCGCGCGCGCTGCGGCCTATATGGCGATCGTCGTCGGCGTGCTCGCCATCGCCGTGCTGCGCAATCGCAAGGCGCAAAAGGAGGCTGTGCAATGAAGGTCCTGATTCCCCTCGATGGATCCCAGGCGGCACGTGCCGCGCTCGACCATGCCCACGCGCTGTTCCACGCCGGCGTGCCGGTGCAGGCGATCCTCCTGCACGCGCAGCCGCGCTTTCACCGCCACATCTCGCAGTTCACGAGCCGCGCGGCGCGCGATGCGCTGCGCGCGGAGCGCAGCGCCGCGGCGCTGACGCCCGCCATCG
>DASQAW010000504.1:0-3578 GCA_035635495.1 Burkholderiales bacterium | reverse complement strand
CACATTCGGGGCGGTGTGGATCGCGGCGTGGCCGCGAAGATCGAAGTGCGTCTTGCGGCCGCGGTCGAACAGGTGGATCAGCGTCGCGTCGCGCAGGCCGAAGAGCGTGCCGTTCAGCGTCACCGTGTCGTCGACGCGCAGCGCGCGCGCCTGCGCCTCGGTGATCGGCATCGTGAAGTCGTAGTGCGCCACGCTAGGCGCCGAGCAGCGACTTCTTCAGGTCGTTCTGCACCGGCTTGTCGCCGATCCAGATCCGGAGCAGCGCGCGATAGAAGTCCTCGCCGGCGATCGGCTTGCCTGCAGGCTTGCCGTTCACCGTGAGCTGCGTGGCGGAGCCGGTCCAGTCGAGCGTGATCACCATGCCCTTCTTCGCCTCCTTGATCTCGGCAAAGATGCCGGCGAGCTCCTTCACCCGAGGCTCGAACGCCTTGTAGTCGGCCTCGATATGGTTTTCTCGCAGGCCCTCGATCAGCGCTTCGGTGAACGTATCCGCGCTCACGTCGCGCAGCATGTGGATCGCCGCCCGCTTCGGGCCGGCGAGCTCCAGCACCGCGGCCGGGTCGCTCTTCTTCTCCGGCAGATAGAGTCCGATGACATAGACGTTGAAAACCACGCGCTTCCGCAGGCCGGCGCCGTTGAGGACCAGCTCCTTCGACTGCACCTGCGTCTTGTCGTCCAGCTTGACGCCGGCGACCTCGGCAGCACTCGCCGCAAACGCCGCCAGAGCCAGCGCCAGGGCCGCCCCCCTGTTAAGGGGGGAAGCGAGCCTGCGAGCGGGGGGTTGGTTTTTCACGGTGCCTCCTTCCCATCTTCCGACTGTCCAAGGAGCATGCGCTTCAAGTCCGGCTGCGCCGGCCGCTCGCCCAGCCAGATGCGCAGCAGCGCTCGAAAAAAATCCTCGCCCGGCATCGCGCCGCCCTGCGGCGCGCCGTCGATGGACAGCGTCGTCGCCGCAGCGGAAGGCGAGTAGTCGAGCACGATGCGCATGCCTTTGTGCGCCTCGCCCACCGCGCGGATCTTGGCGAACAGCGCCTCGGCCTGCGGCTTGACGCGCCCGAGCTCCTCTTCGCTGTTGTTCGCCTCGAGGCCGACCTGGGTCGCGTCGCAGAACTGCTCGGCGCTGGCGTCGCGCAGCATCACCAGCACGATGCGCTTCGCGCCGCCGCCTTCGATGGCGCGCTCGGCGGTGCTCGCCTTCTGCGGCAGATAGAGGCCGGCGACGTAGACCTTGAAGAACATCCGCGTGCGCAGCGCCATGCCGTTCAGCTCGAGCGCCTGGCCGTCGACCTCGACGCGATCGTCGAGCGTCACGCCTTCCAGCTCGGCCGCGTGGGCCCCGCCGGCGAGCACTCCGGCCAGCACCAGGACCCTAAAAACCATATTCGATGCCCGACGCCCGCAGCGTGGCGCGAGCGCGGCGCGCGGAGTGGCACTGCATGTTCACCGCGACCGGGTTCATCGTGATGTGCGTCGCTGCGGTCTCGACGTGCACGGCGAAGGCGGTCGAATCGCCGCCCAGGCCCTGCGGGCCGACGCCGAGCATGTTGACCGCCTGGCCGAGCTCCGCTTCGAGCTTCGCGCCTTCCGGATCGGCGCAGCGCGAGCCGAGCGGCCGCGTCGCGGCGACCTTGGCGAGGTGCACGCAAAGGTCCGCCGTGCCGCCGACGCCCACGCCGACGATGGTCGGCGGGCAGGTCTTGCCGCCGGCTTCCAGCACGCAGTCGACGACGAAGGTTTTCACCGCGTCGACGCCCTCGGCCGGCACCGCCATGCGCAGCCAGGAATTGTTCTCCGAGCCCGAGCCCTTCGGGATCATCTCGATCGACAGCGCATCGTCCGCGGAGAAGTCGATGTTGATCACCGGCACGCCGCGCCCGCAGTTGTTGCGCTCGTTCGCCCGCGTCAGCGGATGGACCACCGACGAGCGCAGCGGATGCTCGCGGGTGGCGCGCTCGCAGCCGCGCCGGATCGCCTCCTTCAGCGCGAGGCCGTCGACCTCGACGCCGCGCCCGATCCAGACGTTGTAGATCGGGATGCCGGTGTCCTGGCAAAGGAGATTGTCGGTGTCCTCGGCGACCGCGATGTTGCGGATCATCGTGCCGAGCATGCGCTTCGCGCCGGCGTCGGTCTCCTGGCGCGCGAGGCGCTCGAAGCCCTGCTTGATGTCCGGCGGCAGCTCCTTCAGCGCGCGGATGTAGAGCTGCTTCGCCGCCTCCTCCACCAGTGCCAGCTCGACCTTCACTTGACCTCGATCTTGCGCTCCCGCACGACCTTCGCCCAGAGCTGGCTCTCGTTCCTCATCGCCGCGGCGAACTCCTCGGGCGAGTTTCCCACCGGCGCGAGGCCCTGCGCAAAGAAGCGCGCGCGCATCTCGGTGGACTCGAGCGTCTTGCGCGTATCGGCGTAGATCTTCTGCACGATGTCCTTCGGCGTGCCCGCCGGCGCGACGATGCCGAACCAGCCGGCGTTCTCGAAGCCGGGCAAGGTCTTCGCGATCGGCGGCACGCCCGGCAGCTGTGGCGCTTCCTCCAGGCTCGTCACGCCGAGCGCGCGCAGCCTGCCGCCGTTGACGTGCGGGATCGCCGCGGCCATGTTGGTGAGCGCGAAGTTGATCTCGCCGCCGACGAGGCCGGCGAGCGCCGGCGCCTCGCCCTTGTAAGGCACCGAGACGCCGTCGATCTTCGCCCGGTAGAGGAAATTCTCGGCGGCGAGGTGCGTCTGCGTGCCGATGCCCGCGTGACCGAAGGTGAGCGTGCCCGGATTCGCGCGCGCGGCGGTGATGAGGTCCTTCACCGTCCTGTAGGGCGAGCTTGCCGGCACCACGAGCACCTGCGGGCCGGACACCACGTTCGTCACCGCGACGAAATCGCGCTCGGGGTCGTAGTTGAGCTTCGCGTAGACGTGCTGGTTCGCCGTCATCACCGAGCCCGACGGGAAGAAGAGCGTGTAGCCGTCGGGCGCGGCGCGCGCCACCTCCGCCGCGCCGAGCGCGCCGCCGGCGCCGGCGCGATTCTCGATCACCACGCTCTGGCCCCAGACCTGCGACAGCTTCTCGCCCAGCATGCGCGCCGCGATGTCGGTCGCGCCGCCCGGTGCGAAGGGCACGATGAACCTGACGGGCTTATGCGGCCACGACTGTGCGTTTGCCGCCATGCTGAGGAGCGCGGCGCAGATGAGCGAGATGACTTTCATGCGGCGATTCTACAAGGCCAGCGCGAAGGCCAATCCCGCGGCGAGCATCAGCGCGCCGGCGAGCGCGGCGAGGCTCTTCTGCCATTCGTGCCAGTCGAGGAACTCGATCGCCAGGACGCGCAGGCCGCCGCCGAGGTGCGCCGCCAGCAGCACGACCAGTCCCCACTCGGCGAACTTGACCGGCGGCTGCTCGGTCCAGCGCAGGAACGCATCCATCTGCAGGCCCTGCCCGAGCGCCCAGAAATGCAGGGGCAGGAAGAGCGCGAGCGCCACTCCGGACAGCCGATGGACGAGCGCCACGCGCTTCATGCGAACAGCACCAGGATCGCGCGCATGCCCATCCAAGCGAGCACGCCGGCGAAAGCAAAAAGAAACACATCGCGCGA
>DASQAW010000503.1:0-2629 GCA_035635495.1 Burkholderiales bacterium | reverse complement strand
TCCCGGGCGCTGAGATACGAAAAGATGCCCCGTGTCTCCGGCACGAGCGCGATGCCCGAGCGCGAGATGCGATGCGGGTCGAGTCCGGCGATGTCGCGGCCCTTGTAGCGGATCGCGCCCTTGCGTGGCGGGGTGAGGCCGGTGATCGAGCGCAGCGTCGTCGTCTTGCCGGCGCCGTTCCGGCCGAGGAGCGCCACCACCTCGCCTTCGGCCACGCCGAGCGAAAGCCCGTGCAGGATGTGGCCGAGCCCGTAGAACGTATCAATGCTTTCGATTTGCAGAATCAGGCAGCGACCCCGCCCAGATAGGCTCGCCGCACTTCCGGGTTGCGCTGGATCTCCGGCGGCGTGCCCTCGGCGATCAGGCTGCCGAAGTGCATGACCGAGATGCGGTCCGACACGTTCATGATGATGTCCATCTTGTGCTCGATCAGCACGATGGTGTAGCGGCCTTTCAGCGTGCGCACCAGCGCCACCATCTTGCGGGTCTCCTCGGGCGAAAGGCCCGCGGCAGGCTCGTCGAGCAGCAGCACGCGCGGTGCCGCGGCGAGCGCGATGGCGAGCTCGAGCTGGCGCTGCTCGCCGTGGGAGATCTCGCGCGCCGGATGGTCCGCCTTGTCTCCCAATCCCACATCGGTCAGCGCGGCCCGCGCGCGGGCGGCGACCTCGGCGTAGCGGTCGGTCCGCTGCCACAGCAGGCCGCTCCAGGACTTGCTGCAGGCGAAGGCGGCGACCCATACGTTGTCGAGGAGCGAGAACGCGGGGAACACGTTGGTGCGCTGAAACGAGCGCGCGAGCCCGAGGTGCGCGATGCGGTGCGCGGGGGTGCCGGTGATATCGCTCCCATCGAACACGATGCGTCCAGCCGTGGGCGGGAAAGTACCCGTGAGGAGGTTGAACAACGTGGTCTTGCCGGCGCCGTTCGGGCCGATGATCGAATGCAGCGTGCCCGCCTCGATGCGCAGGGTCACGCCGTTCACGGCGGTGAGGGCGCCGAAGCTCTTGGTCAGGTTCTCTGTCTGGAGAATCGCCATATCCTGGACCAGGCTTCCACTACGCCGCCCCTGAAGAAGAGCACCACGATCACGAACGCCACGCCGAGAAGCAGCGGCCAGCGCGCCCACATCACGCTCATCGACTCCGAGAGCCAGATGAAGACGAACGAGCCGATGATCGGCCCATAGAGCGAGCCCGAGCCGCCGATCAGCGTGGCGAACACCACGTTGCCGGAGAAGACGAAGCCGATCGCCTCCAGCGGCACGATGCCGAAAAGCATCGCGTAGAGCACGCCCGCGGCGCCCGAGAACGCGCCGCCGATGACGAAGGCGAGGAGCTTGAAGCGCGGCACGTGGTAGCCCACCGCTTCGGCGCGCACCTCGTTCTCGCGGATCGCCACCAGGATCTTGCCGAGCGGCGACTCGACGATGCGCTTCATCAGCCAGAGCGAGATGAGGAACAGCGCCGAGACCAGGATGTAGTAATGGAGCGGGTCGCGCAGGTCCACGCCGAGCAATGCCGGGCGCGGAATGCCGGGCATGCCGTCCTCGCCGCCGGTGATGCTCGTCCACTGGTAGGCGATGAAGTAGAAGAGCTGGTTCAGCGCGAAGGTGAGCATGATGAAGTAGAGGCCCGAGCGCTGCACGCAGAGATAGCCGACCAGCAGCGCGGAGAGCGCGCCGATGCCCACGCCGACGCCGAGCGCGAGCGGGATGCCGATGCCGAAGTGCTTGAGCAGATAACCGGCGACATAGGCGGCGGAGCCGAAAAAAGTCGACTGGCCGAACGACAAGAGGCCGCTGTAGCCGAGCAGAAGGTTGAGCCCCAGACCGAAGATCGCGAAGATCCAGATCTCGCTGGCGATCGCGGGTCGCACGACGACCGGCAGCAACACTACCGCGGCGAGGATGAGGATCAGCGCTCTCATAGGATGCCGCTCATCTAATCCCAAAGAGCCCCTGCGGCCGCACGAGCAGCACGACCGCCATCACGGCGAAGATCACGGCGGTCGATGCCTCGGTCCAATACGCGGCGACCACCGCCTGCGCGATGCCGATGAGCAGGCCAGCGGCGATCGCGCCGAGGAGATTGCCCAAGCCGCCGAGCGCCACCACGACGAAGGCGATGCCCAGCATGTCGACGCCCATGCCGGGCGAGAGGCCGCGGATCGGCGCGGTGAGCGCGCCGGCGATGCCGGCCAGATAGGCGCCGAGCGCGAAGGCGACGGTGAACAGCCAGTGGATGTCGATGCCGAGGAGCGACACCATCTCCTTGTTCTCGATGCCGGCGCGCATGATGGCGCCGTAGCGCGTTTTCTCCAGAAACAGCCAAGTCGCCACGACCAGCAGACCCGCCATGACCATCACGAACAGGCGGTACTTCGGATAGAACGTGAAGCCGAGGTCGACGCCGCCGCGCAGGATCGCCGGCGGCAGGTGGCTGATGCCCACCGGTCCCCAGATGACGATGATCAGCTCGTTCAGGATCAGCGCGAGGCCGAAGGTGAAGAGGAGCTGGTAGTCATGCCCCGCCGCGTAGAGCCGGCGGATGCCGGCGTACTCGATCAGCAGGCCGAGGATCGCCACGCCGATCGGGGCGACCAGCAGCCCGAGCCAGAAGTTGCCCAGGATTCC
>DASQAW010000502.1:0-1666 GCA_035635495.1 Burkholderiales bacterium | reverse complement strand
CAAAGCCGCGGACCTGGCGAAGGCCATCGGCCCGTCGAAGGTCAACGTGACGCCGCGCACCGAGAAGTACACGATCGTGCCGTACCAGAGCACGCACAACACCGGCGGCGCCGTCATGGGCGCGGATCCGGCGACGAGCGCGGTGAACAAGTACCTGCAGAGCTGGGACGTGCCGAATGTCTTCGTGGTCGGCGCGAGCGCCTTCCCGCAGAACGGCGGCTACAACCCCACGGGCACGGTGGGCGCGCTCACCTTCCAGGCGTTAAAGGCGATCAGGACGCGCTATCTGAAGCGTCCTGGCCCGCTTGTCTAAAGGAGAAGGAGGCAAACCATGGCGATCAACATCACTCTCGCGAATTTCACCGAGCAGGGCATCAAGAACATCAAGGAGTCGCCGCAGCGGTCGCAGGCGTTCCGCGATCTGGCGAAGAAGCACGGCGTCACGGTGCGCGATCTTTACTGGACCATCGGCCACTACGATCTCGTCACGATCACCGAAGGCAGCGACGACGCTCTGGCCGCACTTCTCCTGAGCGTCGCCCGGCTGGGCAACGTGCGCACGCAGACCCTGCGCGCGATGGACCTCGAGACGATGAAGCGGGTGCTCGACAAAGTAGGCTGATCAGCGTCAGCCCGGCAAGCGATCCGGACGCGCAGCCTCAGGCGTCCGGAACCGCTGGCATGAATCGCCGCGCTACGGCTGCGGCACGCCCTCCACCGCGAGGATGCGGAACTTCGCGTACTTGCTACCGATCTTGCGGTTCTCCTTCAGCTCCGCGGAGTTCTGCCAGGCCTTGACCTTCTCCATGCTCTCCCACTGCTGGATGGCGATGCGCTTGGCCGGCGCGCCTTCGAACGACACGACGTTGTTGCTCGCGGCGAGGAACTTGCCGCCCATTTTCTTGATCAGCGCCTGCGCCTTCGGCACGTACTCCTTGGCGTAGGCGTCCGGATTGCTCACGTCGACCTCGGCAATGACGAACACGGGTGGCTTCGCCTGCGCGTGGAGGGTGTGGATGCTGACGGCGCCCAGACCAAAGCCAGCAACGAGCGCCAACGCTACGGTATAGCGACTCTTCATATCTCCCCCTGTGATGGACGCGTCCCTCGTTCGGGACGCGCGGCCATCATAGGCCCCTGCCGGGGGGGTGGCTACGGCGCCCAGTGCCGTGCACGCTCGATGGCCTCGCGCCAGCGCGCCATCTTCGCCTCGGCCTCGCCGCGCGCCATGCGCGGCTCGAAGCGCTTTTGCACCTGCCAGTGCGCGGCGAGCTCCTCGCGCGATTTCCAGAGGTCGACGGTAAGGCCGGCCAGATACGCGGCGCCGAGCGCCGTCGTCTCGAGCACCTTCGGTCGCACCACCGGCACGCCGAGCAGGTCGGCCTGGAACTGCATCAGGAGATCGTTGGCCGAGGCGCCGCCGTCGACGCGCAACTCGGTCAGGCGTTCGCCGGCGTCCTTCTGCATCGCCTCGAGCAGCTCGGCGCTCTGGAACGCGATCGACTCGAGCGCCGCGCGAGCGATGTGGGCCCGCGAGGTGCCGCGCGTCAGGCCCACCATCGCGCCGCGCGCATGGGCGTCCCAGTAGGGGGCGCCGAGGCCGGTGAAGGCGGGGACGAGGAACACGTCGCCCGAGTTCAGGCAGCTGGCCGCCAATTTCTCGATT
>DASQAW010000501.1:0-5144 GCA_035635495.1 Burkholderiales bacterium | reverse complement strand
CCGAGACCTGCGCCGTGGAGCCGAGCGGCAGGCGGATCTGGGCGCGCGTGTGATTGGCGACGCGTATGGCTTCCGCCAACACGGTGCGCACCTCGGCCTGCGTCATCAGGCCGTCGGTCCCCGCCACCGGCGGAAAGCGCGGATTGCCCGCGCCGTCGTCGAGCACGAATACGTCGAGCCCGGCGAAGGCGCCGCTCGTGTCGGCGCGGTAGCCCGATGCCTGCGTGCCGTAGGCGGTGCCGGCTGCCGCCACTGGCGGGCTGAAGAAGCCGGGGACATCGACGAGCGTTCCCGGCAAGGATGGAAACGCGGGCGCAGTGGCCGGATTCGCGGCCAGGGCCTCCGAATCGACGTAACGCAGGCTGCGGCCGTCGACCGTCATGCGCTCGGCGCGGCGGTTCGCCGGCGCGTCGAAGCCGCGCGCGCCAGCCACCGCGATCAGCTCGTCCGCGCTCTGGTCGACGTCGAACACATCCAGGTCGAGGCCGTATGCGCCGTCGGACAGCACGCCGACTCCGCCCACCACGACGCCACCCTTGTACAGCGGCAATCCGCCCGGATCGGCCGACAGGCCGAGCGGCGAGCCTTTCGGCCCGGCGCCGACGCCGGCCGAGACGCGCACCACGTCCGAGCAGGTGAGCGAGGAGAACTGGACACCGAAGAGGGGTCCGCCCGGCGCATTCGCCTCGCGCGGGTTGAAGTGCTCCTGCACGATCTGGCTCGCGGTGCGCGTAGTGAAGGCATTGCCTTCGCTGGAGAGATACGCGCCGGTGATCGCCTTGCTGATCGCCGCGAGCTCCGACGGGATGCCGCTCGCGCCTTCGAGGCCGCCGGTCACGCCGCGGCCGGACGAAACGGTGAAGGTCGCCGGCGCGCCGGTCATGCGGAACACGGCGAGCACGTTGCCAACGCGGTCGGCCACAGCAATGGTGGCGGGCGCGCCGCGCGCCTGCGCTTCCTGCGCGGCCTGGCTGACGACCTGCTGCACTTCCGCGACGCTGAGCGCCATCGGCGTCTGGAGGCAGCGGCCGGTGCAGCCGCTCTGGTCGGGGTCCGTGCCGCCGCCGCCGCACGCCGCGAGCAACGCTGCCGTCACTATTGCGTGCCCGAGCCTCAATGCCATAGCCCCTGCCCGCCGTGGAAGCGGTGGCATGCGGCGCAGTCCGAGGCGATCTTGCCCATCGCCGGCGTGGCGCCGCCATGGCACTCGCGGCACTGGGCGATCGCCGGCATCGCGACGTCCTCGGCGCGCCGCGAGCCGCGCACGTCGTGGCAGGTGATGCACGGCTGTGCGACATGGCGCGCATGCGTGAAGGTCGCTCCGGGCATCCAGGCAGCGGTCAGCGCCACCGGCGCGACCTGCCACTCGCCGGCGCGCGAGCGGCTCACGTGATGGCAGGTACTGCACACCGCGCGTGTCTCGACCATCTCGCGCATCACGCGCTGCGCCTTCGCGTCGGCGACGCGCATGACCTGCTGCCGCTCCTCGGGCGTCAGCATCGCGCCGGGCCGCACGCGCGGCAGGTCGCCCGGCGGAGCCACGTCGGCCGGCACGTCGCCGAGCGCCAGCCGCGCATAGAACTCGCGCAGCATGGTCTGCATCTGCTTTACCGGCCCGTGCGGCACCTGCCGCCCGGTCACCTTGGGCTCGAAGCTGAGCGCGTGGCACTCGCTGCAGTGCTTCTCCATGGAGACCGGCACCATGCGCGCGCCGCCTTCCGCGCGCTCGTGGCAGGCCTCGCAGCCGAGCACCCGCCGGCCGCGCGGGTGGCGCACGCCGCGGGAATCGAGGTGCAGCGTGTGGTTGAACTTCAGGTTCGAGTGCTCGACCACGGGACCCGACGCGTCGCGCATGCGGACGCGGCGAATTTCATCCGGGCGGTCGCCGTCGACGAGCGCGAGGCGAAACTCGGGATGGGCAGTCGCGAAGTCCGAGACGCCGTCCGCGCCGTGGCAGTTGACGCAGAGCTGCTGGGAGCGCGGCGCCATGGCGCGGCCCTTGTGGTCGCGGTGGCATTCCGCGCAACGGCTTTCGATGAACGCCACCTTGGTGAACCCGGTGCGCCGCTCAGGCGCCACGTGCTCGCGCACGCCGGTATGGCACGCCATGCAGGCGTGGTCGCGCACCTGGATGAAGGGCAGCTCGTGGCAGGTGCGGCAGTCCTGCGAGAACCCCTGGTGTCCGCGCGCCAGCGGGCCGGGGTTCCAGGTCTGCGCCAGGCCGATACTGAGCGCGCGCACCGCGGGCACTTCGCGCCCGAGGAGGTCGACCGCCATCGGTGCGAGCAGCAGCGCAAGCAGGCCGAAGAACGCGAGGTACGAAAGCCGCCGCTTAGAGAGCGGCGGCGTGCGCATCAGCACCCGGTAGATCGCCGTGCTTTGCTTGGTCGAGACGCGCTTGCTCAGGCGCACGGAGAACGCGAGCGCCACGCCCTCGGGCGGCGGCTCGACGATCAGCACGTACGGCCCGATCTCGATCACGTCGCCCACCGCGAGCTTCGCGCCGCCGACTTCGCGGTCGTTGTGCACGATGCGATGCGGCTCGGCCTCGAGGCGCGCGCCTTCTTCGTCGATCAAAAGCCTGGCGTGCACCAGCGCGACGCGCGCGTCGGGCAGATGGATCTCGCATTGCGTGCCGCGGCCGATCCTGAACGTGGTGCCGGCGAGGCGCCGCTGCTCGCGCTGCGGCAGGCCGGCGGCGCTCGTGCTCACGTAGGTGACCTGGATCTCCATCACCAGAAATAGAAAACCGAGATCACGTGGGCGATCAGCGCGGCGAGGAGCGCGAAGGAGAGCGGCACGTGCGCGTAGAGCCAGAACTGCATCAGCGCGCGGTAGCGCAGGTCGCGGCGCACCCGGTCGACCAGCGTGCTCTTGCGCGTCATGGCGCTCACGAGCTGGCCGTTGAGCGCCGCCTGCTGGCCGCTATAGGCGGCGCCCAGGCGCATCAGCTCGGCGCAGGCCTCGCGCGTCGGGCAAGGCACCGCGTCGCCGGCGAGCTGCCGCCAGAGCGAGCCGCCGAGCCGCACCTCGCGCGTGCTGCCGCGCGTCGCCCGCGTCACGATGGCGTTCACCTCGTCGGGCAGGTCGAGCGCTATGCGGCGGCACTTGCGATCGAGGTCGCCGATGGTCAGGAGCGTCCCCTCGAGCGTGTCCTCGCCCAGGTTCTTGGTCATCAGCGCCGGATAGCGCAGGTACGCGTACACCCCGACGGCGCCGCTCGCGATGACGAGCACCATCAGAACGTAGGCAAGCGTGTGCACGTTCCAGTCGAACTCGAAACCGCTATGCAGCGTGGCGAGGACGAGGAGGCTCGCGCCGAGGTAGACGTGCGCGGAAGTCCAGCCCTGCACCGTGCCCATCCTCGAGCGGTAGCGCCGCTTGCGCACGCCGAGCAGCAGCAGCCATAGGACGAGCAGCGCGCTCAGCGTGCCAAGCGCATACCCGAGCCAGGTGCCGCCGTAGGGCTTGACGTATACGGCGGGCGGCTCGTGCCATGCGTAGACGGCAAGCGCGGCGGCGCACAGCACGAGCGCGACGCGCAAATACCGCCCTCCCCGGTATTCCAGTATCGATGACTGCTGACGCATGGCACTGCCTGGGCCCCCCGACCCAAAGACCATGCCGGCGCGACCCCCGCGCCGGTAAATCGGATAAATCGACTATAGCCGAAGCTTAGTGCACGGGGAGCGGCAGCCCGGGAATATCGAGCTTCTGGTCGAGGCAGGAGACCTTGCCGCGCGCGCCGACCGGTCCGCCGGCGTTGACCTCGCCCGCGGTGCGCGGCGAGTTGTCGCGCCGGTCGCCGTCGGATTGGGCGACGCAGAGCCTGTTGCCTTGCAGGAAGGGGCTGGTCGGGAACTCGAGGATGCGGTTGTTCTCCGCCGGCACTGTCGACACGGCGTTGCGCAGGCCAGTCGCGGGATTCACCGGGTTGCGGAAGAACTCGAGCACGCTGCCGTGCCGCGTGGCGACGACGATGGCGTTCCGCTCGTTGGCCGCGTTCCAGATGTTGCCGGCGCGGTCGAGGGCAATGCCGTCGGTGCCCTCGAGGTACGGATGGGCAACGAATATCGCGTCGAGACACAGCGTGTTCGCGCTGAACGTCGAGTCGCAGCCCATGCGGCTCTGCACGTTGCCGCGGCGGTCGAATTCCACCTTCCAGATCGCGCCGCGCGCCGTGTCGGCGACAAGGAGATCGCCCTGATGCGTAAACGCAAGGCCGTTCGCCACCAGCGGTTGCGAGCCGAGCGTGTTCGTCGCCGCCCTTGCGGCGTTGATCGTGCCGGGCGGCAGCGAGCGGTTATCCCGTCCCACGTTGACGGCACCCACCACGTTGGCCATCGCCTGGATGCGGAACACTTCGTCGCATCCGCTGTAGCTCGGCTCGCAGATGCGCGGCGACGCCGAAATCCGCCACACGCGGCCCTGCCCCGTCGTGCCGTCGCCGGTCCAGAGATTGCCGTCGCCGTCGAACGCGATGCCGTTGGTGCCGGGCACTCCCGTGGCGAAGGCATCGGCCGTCGGCATCGACAGGCAGGCCGCGGCGGTCGAGTCGTCCGAGTCGCAGCCGTTCGCGTCGGGCGCGACTTTCCAGACCGTGCCGGTGCCGGCGCCGTCGGCGACGTACAGGTTGCCCGCGCGGTCGAAGGTGATTCCCGACGGATTGCATCCCGCCGGATTGGGAATAAAGGCCACGGCCCTGCGCGAGCCGTCCCGGGCGATGCGCCAGATCGGGCACTTCTTCGTCGTGTCGGGCTGGCGCCCGGTGGTGTAGAGGTTGCCGGCGGCGTCGCCGGTCAGCCCTTCGATCGCAAACGGCGTGACCGTGAGCGTGGTGAACGTTGGATTGCTGGGAAACCGCCGGTCGTCGTCATCCTCGTGGGCGACCGCACTAGTCACGGCGATGGCTGTTCCTGCCAATAGAACGGCACAGACTTTCGCGCTCATGGGGTACTCCTCCTCTGCGCCGATGGTGGCACAGAGGCCCGCGCGCTTGTCAGTTACTCGTAGCGGACGTCGATGATCTCGTAGCGCTTCAGGCCGCCGGGGGTTTGCACCTCGACGATCTCGCCGGCTTCCTTGCCGATGAGCGCCTTGCCGATCGGCGAGGAATACGAGATGCGCCCGGCTTTGATGTCGGC
>DASQAW010000500.1:0-12875 GCA_035635495.1 Burkholderiales bacterium | reverse complement strand
AGCAGGGTTATCGGCAGCTCGTCACGCTCGCTCAGCGTGGCCTCGACGTCGTTGACCACGATCTCCCCGACCTGCACCGTGGCGAGCTGCACGAGCAGCGCCTCGCGGGCGCCGCTCGCGGTGAGGACCCGCACGCGCCGGGCGCCCGAAAGGCTGACCCCTGCGCGGCGCGCCTCGCTCAGGTTCATCGCCACCGCGCTCGCCCCGGTATCGACGAGCGCCCTCACCGCAACCCCGTTGATCGCCGCCGTCACGATGAAGTGGCCGCGCGCGTCGGCCTGCAGCACGAGGCTCGAGGCGGTCGACGAGCCGAGCGGCATGAGCCAGCGCCGGCCGTCGACTTCGATGAGCGCCGCGCCCGAGCCGAGGTCGATCAGCTTCACGCCTTCGGGCGAGGTCTCTCCCGGGCGCAGCGTGCGCACCGCGCTGTTGTTCACGAGGACTTCCACGCCGGTGCCCGTGATCGACATCACCAGCACGCTCGTGGCGAGCGCCGCGCCCGGGCCCGCGAGCGCCAGGGCGAGGGCGAGGCGCTTCAGGCGTGCCCCAGCGCGGAGCGGATGGACTTCGCGATGGCCGCGCCGTCCAGCCCCACGGAAGCGAGCAGCCGCGCCGGATCGCCGTGGTCGATGAAGCGGTCGGGCAGGCCGAGCAGCACGACCCGGCGATCGATTCCCTGCCGGCTGAGCGCTTCGCACACCGCGGAACCGGCGCCGCCCATGACCTGGTGCTCCTCGACGGTCACGAGCAGCTCGTGGCGCTGCGCCAGCTCGCGCACCAGCTCGGCGTCGAGCGGCTTCACGAAGCGCATGTTGGCGACCGTGGCATCGAGCGCCTCGCCCGCCTCGAGCGCGGGCTTGAGCATCGCGCCGAAAGCGAGGATGGCGACGCGCTTGCCCTCTCTCCTGATTTCTCCTTGCCCGACAGGAAGGAGGTTCATGTCCGGGTTCGCTTCGCCGAGAGCGGCGCCGCGCGGGTAGCGCACCGCGGCCGGCGTGCCGAGCTCGCATCCGGTGTAGAGCATCTGCCGGCACTCGTTCGCGTCGGAAGGCGCCATCACGGTGAGGTTGGGCACGGTGCGCAGGTAGGCGAAATCGAAGGCGCCGTTGTGCGTCGCCCCGTCTCCGCCGACGAGCCCGCCGCGGTCGAGCGCGAACAGCACCGGCAGGTTCTGGATCGCGACGTCGTGGATCAGCTGGTCGTAGCCGCGCTGCAGGAACGTCGAGTAGATCGCGACCACCGGACGCATCCCTTCGCAGGCGAGGCCGGCGGCGAAGGTCACCGCGTGCTGCTCGGCGATGCCGGCATCGAAGTAGCGCTCGGGGAAGCGCTCGGAGTACTCGACCATGCCCGAGCCTTCGCGCATCGCCGGCGTGATCGCGACCAGCCGCGGCTCGCGCTCGGCCATGTCACAGAGCCATTGCCCGAAGACCTGCGAATACGTCGGCCGGCCGCCGCTCGCCTTCTGCAGCCCCTCGGCCGGATCGAACTTGCCCGGGCCGTGGTAGGCAATCGGGTCGTCCTCGGCGAGCTTGTAGCCCTGCCCCTTGCGCGTGATGACGTGCAGGAACTGCGGGCCTTTGAGCTTCTTGATGTTCGCCAGCGTCGGGACGAGTGCATCCAGATCGTGCCCGTCGATCGGCCCGATGTAGTTGAACCCGAATTCCTCGAACAGGGTGGACGGCGTCACCATGCCTTTGACGTGCTCCTCGGCGCGGCGCGCGATCTCCCACACGCCGACGCGCTTGAGCAGGTGCTCGCTCGCGCGGCGCGCGCTCGAGTAGATGCGGCCCGAGAGGAGGCGCGCGAGGTAATTGGTGAGGGCGCCGACCGGCCGCGAGATGGACATCTCGTTGTCGTTCAGGATGACGAGCAGGTCGACGTCCATGGCGCCGGCGTTGTTCATGGCCTCGTAGGCCATGCCGGCCGACATCGCGCCATCGCCGATCACGGCGATGGCGCGGCGTTTTTCGCCTTTCGCCTTCGCGGCGACCGCCATGCCGAGCGCGGCGGAGATCGAGGTGGAGGAATGCGCGGTGCCGAAGGTGTCGTACTTCGACTCGGCGCGGCGCGGGAAGCCCGAGATGCCGTCGATCATGCGCAGCCGCGTCATCGCCTCGCGCCGGCCGGTGAGGATCTTGTGCGGATAGGTCTGGTGCCCCACGTCCCAGACGATGCGGTCCTCGGGCGTGTCAAACACATAGTGGAGCGCGATGGTCAGCTCCACCGTGCCGAGGTTCGACGACAGGTGGCCGCCGGTCTTCGACACCGATTCGAGGACGCAGGCGCGCAGCTCGTCGGCGAGCTGCCCGAGCTGGCGGCGATCGAGCGCCCGCAGCCGCGCCGGATCGTCGATCGTCTTCAGCAGCTCGTACATCGCCGGATTGTAGGGAAGGCCGCTCAGCTCTTCGGTAATCGTCGCCATGCGATACCCTAGAATTTTCGCAGAACCACGAAGTCTGCGAGGGACTGGAGACGCGCGGCGCGAGAGCCGAGCGAGGCGAGCGCGGCATGCGCCTCGGCGCGCAGGTCCTGCGCCAGCTCGCGCGCCCGCACGCCGCCGATCGCCGAAACATAGGTCGGCTTGCCCTGCTTCGAGTCCTTGCCGGCCGTCTTGCCCAGCGTGGCGGTGCTTCCCTCATAGTCCAGCAGGTCGTCGACCACCTGAAACGCGAGGCCGACCGCCTTGCCGTAGCGGTCGAGGCCCGCGCGCTCGCCGTCGGAAAGCGGCTTGCCGCAGGCGGCGCCGACCAGCACCGCGGCGCGGATCAGCGCCCCGGTCTTGTGGATGTGCATGAACTCGAGCTCGGGCAGGGCCAGCTGCTTCCCCGTCGACTCGAGGTCGATCGCCTGGCCGCCGGCCATGCCGCGCGAGCCCGCGGCGACCGCAAGGAGCTTCACCATCTCGAGCTGCGCGCGCGGCTCGTCGGCAAGGCGGTGCTCCGCCAGCAGCTGGAAGGCGAGCGTCTGCAGCGCGTCGCCCACGAGCAGCGCGGTGGCTTCGTCGTATTCGACGTGCACGGTCGGCTTGCCGCGTCTCAGCACATCATCGTCCATGCACGGCAGGTCGTCGTGGACCAGCGAGTAGGCGTGGATCAGCTCTACCGCGGCCGCCGCCATTTCCAGGCGCTCCGCGGCAGCGCCCGTGACTTCTCCGGCGGCAAAGGTCAGGAGCGGGCGTACGCGCTTGCCGCCGCCGAGCGCGGCGTAGCGCATCGCTTCGTGAAGGCGCGCGGGCGCGACGTGTGCGGGCGGAAGAAGGCGCGAGAGCGCGCTCTCCATGCGCGCCTGGACGATGCCCATCCAGGCCTCGAAGCCCGGATCACTCACTCGAGCCCTGCTCTTCTCCTAAATTGGCCAGAGGCTTGAGCACCTCGCCTTCGAGCACCTTCACCTGCTGCTGCGCGGCTTCGAGCCGCTGCTGGCAGAAACGCGCGAGCTCGAGCCCGCGCTTGTGCGTAGCGAGCGCCTGCTCGAGCGACAGCTCGCCGCTTTCCATCTGCGACACGATTTTTTCCAGCTCCGCGAGCGCCTGCTCGAAGGACAGCTCGCCTGAAGGCTTGCTCATCTTTGGGTAAAATACTGTTTTTCTAGGGCCTTTACAACGAATGGCAGACATTTCGAGCCTGCGCCAAATCAGGCCGGCAAGCCCCCAGCTGCCGGTGTCCTGGTACTTCGACCCGCATATCTTCCAGCAGGAGAGAAGGCTTCTGTTCGACGCCGGAGCCAACTACGTCGGGCACGAGCTGATGGTGCCCGACGTCGGTGACTACCACACACTGGCCTGGGCCGATAACGCGAAGATGCTCGTGCGCAGCGCCGAGGGCGTGCAGTTGCTGTCCAACGTCTGCCGCCACCGGCAGGCGATCATGCTCGAGGGCCGCGGCAACGCCGAGCACATCGTCTGCCCGCTGCACCGCTGGACCTACGACCTGAAAGGCGAGCTGCTCGGCGCGCCGCACTTCCCGCAGGCTCCTTGCGTCAAGTTGCACTCGACACCGCTCACCAACTGGAACGGCCTGCTGTTCACCGGCCCGCGCGACCCGCGCCGCGACCTGGCGAAAATCACCACCGCAGCGGACTGGGATTTCAGCGGCTACGTGCTCGACTCGGTGCGCGTCGATGAATACGACATCAACTGGAAGACCTTCATCGAGACCTATCTCGAGGTCTACCACGTGGATTTCTATCACCCGGGCCTCGGCAATTTCACCGACTGCAACAACTTCACCGTCGACTACGGCGATGAATACTCCGTGCAGATCGTGGCCGCCAAGGCGGGCCTCGAGCGGCCCGGCACTCCGGTGTACAGGAAGTGGCACGAGCTGTGCCTCAAGTACCTCGACGGTCGCGAGCCCAAGCACGGCGCGCTCTGGGCGACATATTTCCCGGGGCTGACTTTCGAGTGGTATCCCAACGTCCTGATCGTGTCGCACCTGATCCCGCGCTCGCCGACGCGCACCACCAACGTCGTCGAGTTCTACTATCCCGAGGAGATCGTCGCGTTCGAGCGCGAGTTCGTCGAAGCGCAGCAGGCGGCCTACGTCGAGACCGCGATCGAGGACAACGAGATCTGCATGCGCCTCGACCGCGGCCGGCGCGCTCTGTACGAGCAGGGCCTGGACGACGCCGGGCCGTACCAATCGCCGATGGAAGACGCCGAAGTGCACTTCCACGAGTGGTTGCATAGCCGTCTTGGCATTTAATACGCTCGTCTCGACCGCCGAGCTGGCGGCCAGCCTGGGGAAGTGGCGGGTCTTCGACTGCCGCCACGACCTGGCGAAACCCGACCTCGGCGCCGAGCAATACCGCGAGGCGCACATCCCGGGCGCCCTGTTCGCGGGCCTCGACCGCGACCTCTCGGCGCCCAAGACCGGCAAGAATGGCCGGCATCCGCTGCCGGATCCGAAAACCTTTGGCGAATGGCTCGGACGCTCCGGCGTCGCGGCGAGCGACCAGGTCGTGTGCTATGACGCCGCCAACGGCGCGATGGCCGCGCGGCTATGGTGGATGCTGCGCTGGGTCGGTCACGACGCCGTCGCCGTGCTGGACGGCGGATTGGCGAAGTGGCTGGCCGAAGGCCGCCCGGTCACCGCCGAATTGCCTTCCACTGCGCCTGCCAGCTACCCCGTCCGCGTGCGCGCCGACATGGCGGTTGATGTCGCGGCAATCGCCAAGACGCTGCGCAAGCGCACGCTGCTCGATGCGCGCGCGCCTGCGCGCTACCGCGGCGAGCAGGAGCCGATCGATCCGGTGGCCGGCCGCATTCCCGGCGCGCTCAATCGCTTCAACATGGACAACGTCCGCGGCGACGGCCGCTTCAAGGCGCCCGAGGAGCTGAAGCGGGAATTCCAGCAGGTGCTCGGGGACCGCGCGCCCGGCGACGTAGTGAACTATTGCGGCTCGGGCGTCGCCGCCTGCCACAACCTGCTGGCGATGGAGCTCGCCGGCCTGCGCGGCGCGAAGCTCTATGCGGGCTCGTGGAGCGAGTGGCTCGCCGAACCCTCGCGTCCGCGCGAGAAAGGCTGAAAAGGGGTCAGAGCAATTTTCTTGTAACTACTGACGCGCGTAGGTGTTACAGGAAAATTGCTCTGACCCCTTTTTATTTGAGCGGCGGCTGCGCGTCGCCGGCTAGCGGCAGCCCGGCGGTGTTGAGCACCATCGCCATCATAGTGTAGTAGCCGGAGAGCACCAGCAGCTCGACCGCGCCGTCGAGGCCGAAGCGCTCGCGCACCGCGTCGAACGCGCTGTCGCTCACCTTGCCCGTTGCGTGCGCGTCCCGGCAGAACGCATAGACCAGTGCTTCATCCCCCCTGGCCGGCGGCTCGCGCCGCTCGCGGATGGCATCGATGATCGCGGCGTCGAGGCCCGCCTTGCGCGCGAGCTGCTCGTGGATGAACCACTCGTGCTGGCAGGTCCAGCGCCGCGCGGTGATGAGCACCGCCATCTCGACGAGCTGCGGGGCGAGCTTGCCCTTCCAGCGCAGATGCTCGCCCAGCTTCTGCAGGTGCGCGGCGATGCCGGGGTTGTGAAGCAGCGCGATGAACGGGCCGCGTACCTCGCCGCGCGGGCCGGCGGTGATCGCCGCCGCGACCTCGCGCTGCTCAGGCGTCATCTCGCCGGTGTCGAGCTTGGGAAACCGGGCTTGTGCCATGCTGGCGCCATGATCGCCGACGCGATTCTCGTCGTCCACTTCCTGATCGTGCTGTTCATCGTCGGCGGCCTCGTCGCCGTCTGGATCGGCGCGGCGCTCGGCTGGCGCTGGATCCGCAACCCGTGGTTCCGCTACGCACACCTGGGCGCGATCGCGTTCGTCGCCGGCGAGGCGCTGCTCGGCGTCGCCTGCCCGCTGACCCTGTGGGAGGACATCGCGCGCGGCGGCATGCGGGCGGAATCGTTCGTCGGCCGTTGGGTGCGGCGGCTGCTCTTCTACCAGGCGCCCGAGTGGGCGTTCACCACGGCCTATGTGGCCTGGGCGCTCGCTACGCTGGCAACGCTACGACTCGTTCCGCCCAGGCGAAGAGCTGGCTGAACACTTCCTCGCGGATGCGGCCCGGCGACAGGATGAGGTCGTGCCAAGCGCCCGGGAACGCCATGACGGTGACGTCGGGGCCGAGCACGCGCGACCAGCGCGCGATGTGCCGCCAGTCGAGCACGACATCGGCCTGGTCCGAATGCATCGACAGCACGGGGCACTCGATCGCCAGCCCGCGGTGCAGCTTCTCAAAAGCGTCGCTGATCGCGGCGAGCCAGCCGCAGTAGAGCGGAAAGCCGTACTCCGGCTTGAGCCGCGTATCGAATTCCCATTCGGTGAGCAGCGTGCGCGTGTATTCCGGGCGCAGGGCTTTCGAGTCGCTCAGGAACGGATAGTAGCGGCCGAGGGCGGCGGCAACGTGCAGCCGCACCTTGCGCCAGTCCGGCAGGTTCCAGTCGAAGAAGGCGCTGTTCAGCCACAGCGCCTGGATCTGCGAGCGCCGCGCGCCCTCGTGCGCATAGAGCGAAGCGACGAGGCCGCCCATCGAGTGGCCGGCGAGCAGGACCTCGCCGCCGATGACGTCGAGCGCCGCGCTGATGTCGTCGTAGTACTCGGAGAGGCTCTTGCAGAAATTGCCGTGCTGGTTCGGGCGCAGGGAACGGCCGTACTTGCGCAGGTCGAGCGCGTAGAACGCGTAGCCCTCGGCGGCGAAGCGCTCGGCCATGTGCCGCTGGAAGAAGTAATCGCTGAAGCCGTGGATGTAGAGCACCGCGCCGCGCGGCGCGTTGGCCGCGGCCAGGCGCAGGAGCGTCGACACGACGGGGCCGTCGTAGTCGGCCGGAAAATCGAGCTCGAGCGCCTCGAATCCGGGCAGCAGGCGGTCAGGCTGCCAGTGCTTCATGCCGGGAGAGTGCCCACTGGACGTGTTCCCTGACTAGCGCGGAGGGATGGTCCGCCCGGGAGCGGAGCGCCGCCACCACCGCCGCCGTGCCGGGCGCATTCCCCAGGCCGACGGCGAGGTTGCGCAGCCACCGCTCGTAGCCGATGCGGCGGATCGGCGAGCCGCGCAGGCGCTCGTCGAACTCAGCCTCCGACCAGCCGAAGAGCTCGATCAGCGTGGCGCGGTCGAGGCCGTTTCTCGGCTCGAAGTCGGGCTCGGCCGCCGGTTGGGCGAAGCCGTTCCAGGGGCAGACGAGCTGGCAGTCGTCGCAGCCGTAGACGCGGTTGCCGATCAGCGGCCGCAGCTCCTCGGGGATCGCGCTCTTGTGCTCGATCGTCAGGTACGAGATGCAGCGGCGCGCGTCGAGCTGGTAGGGGCCGAGAATCGCCTGCGTCGGGCAGATGTCGATGCAGCGCCTGCAGCTGCCGCAATGCTCCTCGACGGGCGCGTCCGCCGGCAGCGGCAGGTCGGTGTAGACCTCGCCGAGGAAGAACCAGGACCCGCTGCGATCCAACGCCAGCGTGTGCTTGCCGCGCCAGGCGACGCCTGCGCGCACCGCGAGCTCCACCTCCATCACCGGCGCCGAGTCCGTGAACACGCGATAGCCGAACTCGCCCGCCTCGCGCGCGATGCGGTCGCAAAGCTGCTGCAGCCTCCCGCGCAGCACCTTGTGGTAGTCGCGGCCGCGGGCGTAGCGGGCGATATAGGCCTTTTCGCTGCTGTCGGCCGGTTCATCGGCGCCCGTGGCGTAGTCCATCCGGCAGGAAATGACGCGCACGGTGCCCGGCTTCAGCTCCGCGGGCCGCGCCCGAAGCGCGCCGTGGTGCGCCATATACTCCATCTCGCCATGCCGGCCCTGCGCCAGCCAATCGAGAAGCCGCGGCTCGGCGGCCGAAAGGTCGGCATCCGCGATGCCCACCCCCTGGAAGCCGAGCTCGGCGCCCCATCGGCGGATCTGTGCGGCGAGCCTTTCGTAATCCATGACTTTCGATCTTAAATTGCCCGATGCAGCCGCCACCGCGCGGCTCGGCGCCGCGCTCGCTCCGGGTACAGCACCCGGAAATGTCCTGCATCTTTCCGGCGAGCTCGGCACTGGGAAAACCACTCTCGTGCGCGGCCTCTTGCGCGCGCTCGGTGTGCAGGGGTCAGTGAAGAGCCCGACCTATGCTTGGGTTGAACCTTACTCGATTTCGAGATTAGACTTGTATCATTTTGATTTCTATCGGTTCGACAAGAAGACCGAATGGTTGAGCTCGGGCCTGCGCGAGTACTTCAGACCGGAAGCGGTCTGCGTCGTGGAATGGCCGGAGCATGTGCCCTCCCTGCCGTCACCGGATCTGGCCTTACGCCTTACGTACGACGGCGAAGCGCGCCGGGCGAGCGTCGAAGCGCGGTCGGCCGAGGGCGAGGCCTGGCTTGCCTCGCTGCGGGCCTGGCTTGCCTCTTCCTAGCGAGCGCTGAAGCACAAGTCGTCGCGAGCCGCATCTGGCCGGCGCGCGACTACACGCGCCTCACCCTCGAGTCCAAGTCCGAGCTCAAGTACCAGATGTTCGCGGTGAAAGAGCCCGAGCGCCTGGTGCTCGACCTCGAGACCGACCTGACGCCGGCGCTGGCCGAGCTCGATGGGAAAGTCGCGGGCGAGGATCCGTACATCAAGGGCCTGCGCGTTGCGCGCAACCGGCCCGGCGTGATCCGCGTGGTGCTCGATCTGAAGGCCGAGGTGAAGCCGCAGATCTTCACGCTCTCGCCGATCGCCGAGTACGGCCATCGCCTGGTGCTCGACATCCATCCGCTGGTCGCCGTCGACCCGCTGGCGGAGCTGATCGCCGAGCGCGCAAAGCTGCCGCCGCCCGAAGTGCCTGCCGCATCACCTCCCACGGCCAAGCCTAGCGTGGCGCGGCTCGCCACGATCGTCATCGACGCCGGTCACGGCGGCGAGGATCCCGGCGCGATCGGCCGGCGCGGCTCGCGCGAGAAGGACATCACGCTGATGATCGCCAGGCGCCTGAAGGCGCTGATCGATGCCGAGCCGAGCATGCGCGCGCTCCTCACGCGCGACGGCGACTACTTCCTGCCGCTCAACGCGCGCGTCGACAAGGCGCGCCAGGTGCGCGCCGATCTTTTGGTGTCCATCCACGCGGATGCCTTCAAGCGGCCGAACGCGCGCGGCTCATCGGTGTTCGCGCTCTCCGAGCGCCGCGCGACCTCCGAAATGGCGCGGCTGCTGGCGCAGAAGGAGAACGAGTCCGACCTGGTCGGCGGCGTCAATCTCAAGGGCCGCGACTCGTACGTGACGCGGACGCTGCTCGACCTGTCGCAGACCGCGACCATCGACTTCAGCCTGCGCCTGGGCAATTCCGTGCTGCAGCGCCTGGGCTCGGTCAACGAGCTGCACAAGGCGCGCGTCGAGCAGGCGAGCTTCGCGGTGCTCAAGGCGCACGACGTGCCGTCCATCCTGGTCGAGACGGCGTTCATCTCCAACCCGCAGGAAGAGAAGCGCCTCAACGACCAGGGTTATCAGGACAAGCTCGCGCGGGCGCTGCTCGACGGCATCCGCGACTACATCGCGCGGCATCCGCCGCGCCCGACGTCACCCCTGGCGTCCAACTGAACGGCTCTTCAGCCAGGCGACGATGCCCGGCGAGATCGACAGCAGCACGATGACCATGATCACCAGCGTGAGGTTGCTCTTGATCGCCGGGATGTTGCCGAAGAAGTAGCCCACGGTGCAGATCGAGCCGACCCAGATCACGGCGCCGGCCACGCAAAAGGCCAGATAGCGCAGATAGGGCATGGCGCCGATGCCGGCGACGAAAGGCGCATAGGTGCGCACGATCGGCACGAAGCGCGCGAGGATGATGGTCTTGCCGCCGTGGCGCTCGTAGAAATCGTGCGCGCGCTGCAGGTGGCGCGCGTTGAGCCAGCGCGACCTGACGGTGAATACCCTGGGACCGACGAAACGCCCGACCCAGTAGTTGACGTTGTCGCCGCATAAGGCGGCGGCGATCAGCGTGGCGACCACGGCGAAGATGTTCATCTCGCCGACCGCCGCGACCGCACCGGCGACGAACAGCAGTGAATCGCCGGGCAGAAACGGCGTGACCACCAGGCCGGTCTCGCAAAACACGATGGCAAAGAGCAGCGCGTAGACCCACGCGCCGTGCAGCCTGACGAACTCTGCGAGGTGCGCGTCGAGGTGGACGATCCAATCCCAGAACAGAGCGGCGAGATCCATGCGGACGATTCTATATACTCAGCGCGTGTCGTCGATTCGCGTGCTCCCCCAGCTCCTCGTCAGCCAGATCGCGGCCGGCGAAGTGGTCGAGCGACCCGCCTCGGTGCTGAAGGAGCTGCTCGAGAACTCGCTCGACGCCGGCGCGCGCGCCATCGCGGTGACGCTCGACGAAGGCGGCGTGCGGCGCATCCAGGTGGAGGACGACGGCGCCGGCATCGCGCGCGACGAGCTGCCGCTGGCGCTCGCCCGCCACGCGACGAGCAAGATCGCGAGCCTCGCCGACCTCGAGGCGGTTTCGACGATGGGATTCCGCGGCGAGGCGCTCGCGTCCATTGCGGCGGTTTCGCGGCTGGCGATCACCACACGACGCGAGCAGGACGCGCATGGCAGCGCGCTTCGCGCCGAAGGCGCCGAGAGCGGCGACCCGGCACCGGCGGCGCGCGCGCCCGGGACGACGGTGACGGTGGAGGACCTGTACTTCAACACGCCGGCGCGGCGCAAGTTCCTCAAGAGCGAGCAGACCGAGTTCGGCCACTGCGACGAGGTCTTCCGCCGCCTCGCCCTCGCGCATCCGCAGATCGGCTTCTCGCTGCGCCATAACGGCCGCGCGAGCCGCCACTTGCGCAGCCAGGCGCTTGCCGAGCGCGCGGCCGCCGTGCTTGGCCGCGAATTGACGGAGGCGAGCGTCCCCGTCGAAGCCGGCGCGGGCGGCATGGCGCTCACCGGCCTCGCCGGCTCGCCGCAGGCGGCGCAGGCGCGCGCCGACAGCCAGTATCTCTTCGTCAACGGCCGCTATGTGCGCGACCGCGTGATCGCGCACGCGGTGCGCGAGGCGTATGCGGAGCTCCTGCACGGCGCGCGCCAGCCCGCCTACCTGCTCTTCCTGGCGCTGGATCCGCGCACGGTGGACGTCAACGTGCATCCGGCGAAGATCGAGGTGCGCTTCCGCGATTCGCGCACCGTGCATCAGTTCGTGCGCCATGCGCTCGGGCGCGTGCTCTCGCCGAGCGCGGCGCAGGCGCCGGTCGCCTACGCCACCGTCTCCCAAGGCGCGGCGCCGATCCAGGCCGCCTTCTCCCTGGCGCAGCCCGCCGCAGCCTACCAGGCGTTCATGGGCGCCGCGGAGCAGAGCCCGCCGCTCGGCTTCGCGCTCGGACAGCTGCACGGCGTCTACATCCTGGCGCAGAACGAAGCGGGCCTCGTGCTGGTCGACATGCACGCGGCGCACGAGCGCATCCTGATGGAGCAGCTGAAGAGCGGCATCGACGCCGGCGACATCGCGCGCCAGCGCCTGCTCGTGCCGGCGGTGTTCTCCGCCGAGGCGCTCGACATCGCCACCGCCGAGGAAAACGCCGAGGCGCTCGAGCGCCTGGGCGTCGAGATCGCCGTGTCCGGCCCGAACGAGCTGACGGTGCGCACCGCGCCCGCGCTGCTCGCGAGCGGCGACATCGCGGGCCTTGCACGCAGCGTTCTCCACGAGCTGCGCGAGTTCGGCGCTGCCCAGATCCTGTCGGGGCGCCAGAACGAGCTGCTCGCCACCATGGCGTGCCACGCCGCGGTGCGCGCGCACCGCGCGCTCAGCGCCACCGAGATGAACGCGCTGCTGCGCGAGATGGAGGAGACCGAGCGCTCCGGCAGCTGCAACCACGGGCGGCCGACCTGGTACCAGCTGACCATGGCCGACCTCGACAAGCTCTTCCTGCGCGGGCGCTGATGGCCGGCGTCATGCTCATCACCGGCGGCGGCCGCGGCATCGGCGCCGCCACCGCGCGCCTGGCGGCGGAACGGGGCTACAAGGTCGCCGTCAACTACGTGCACAACGGGAAGGCGGCCGATGCTCTGGCGCGCGAGATTTCCGGGCTGGCAATACAAGCCGACGTGGCGGCGGAAGCCGACGTCGTGCGCATGTTCCAGGAGCTCGATCGCAAGCTCGGCCGCATCGGCGTGCTCGTCAACAACGCGGGCATCGTCGACCGCTCGGCACGCGTGGACGAGATGTCGGCCGAGCGTATCAGCCGCATGTTCGCGATCAACGTCACCGGCAGCTTCCTCTGCGCGCGCGAGGCGGTGAAGCGCATGTCGAAGCGCCACGGCGGCGGGGGCGGCTCGATCATCAACATCTCCTCGGTCGCCGCACGCATCGGCAGCCCGGCGATGTATGTCGATTACGCCGCGTCGAAGGCGGCGATCGATACGCTGACGCTCGGCCTGTCGAAGGAAGTGGG
>DASQAW010000499.1:0-4515 GCA_035635495.1 Burkholderiales bacterium | reverse complement strand
GCTCTCACCCTTCAGGAATTCAAGAGCCTGCACGGCAAGATGGATGGCTTCAACCCCGCGGCGCGCACCCCACAGGAGTTTCTGGCCGGCACGCCTTCCTGGCGCACCGATGTGTACAGCGCGCGGGGCACGCTGCTTAGCCTGCGCGAGAGCATCGCGCTCAACCAGCGAAACGGCGTGAAGCATACGCCCGAGCTCAAAGAGGGCGACGCCGCCACGATCGCGCATGTGTTCGGCAGCCAGGCGGCGTACGCGCAGAAGTTCGCGGACGTGCTGCAGGCAGCGGGCGTCGATCCGGACGATGCGTTCCCGCAGTCCTTCAACGTGAACGACGTGCTGTACTGGATCGATCGCACGCCGTACGGCGGGCAGGCGGTCTTCCTCGTCGACTACGACGACGTCGCGAACAACATCCTTCTCTTCGACACGACCGGCAAGCAGCTCGAGAAAAGGGAGGATCAGCTCAAGTTCTTCGCCGAGCTGCGCAAGCGCAAGGTGAACATCATCGCCCCCGCGATGCCGGCGCTCCTCGCCGTCAATGGCGACCGGGTCGTTCCCTCGCAACTGGCGAAGGACCTCAAGGGCATGGGGTTCGACCTCATCACCTGGACGTTCGAGCGCGCCGATCTGCGTCAGGGCGCGTCGAAAGCCGGCTTCTACTACGACTTCGACCCAACCGGCGCTGCGATCAAGACCGACGGCGACATGTACAAGGCGCTCGACGTGCTGGCGCGCGAGGTCAAGATCCTCGGCATCTTCTCCGACTGGCCGGCGACGGTGACCTACTACGCCAACTGCATGGGCATCAAGTAAGCGTCAGATCTCGGCGATAACCGGCGCGTGATCCGACGGCCGCTCGCGTTTCCGCGGCTCGACGTCGATGGTGCATGAAGTGCACTTCGCGGCGAGCGCGGGCGCGAGCAGGATGTGGTCGATGCGCAATCCCCAGCCGCGCTCGAAAGCCTTGAGGCGGTAATCCCACCAGGTGAACTGCTTCTCCGGCTGCTCGAACAGCCGGAAGGCGTCCTTGAATCCCACGTCGATCACTGCGCGAAATGCGGCGCGCTCCGGCTCGGAGAAGTGGATCTTTCCTTCCCACCGCTTCGGGTCATGCACGTCGCGCGGCTCGGGCGCGATGTTGAGGTCCCCCAGCACGGCGAGCCGCGGCCGCCGCGGCAGTTCCGTGCGCAGCCACGCAGTGAGCGCCTCGTACCAGCGCAGCTTGTACGCGTACTTTTCCGTCCCGGGCGCCTCGCCGTTGGGCGCGTACAGGCAAACCAGCCGGACGCCGTTCACCGTGCCGGCGATGCAGCGTTTCGGATCGTCGACGAAGTCCGGAATGCCATGCGCGACCTCGGTGATTGGCATCCGGGAGAGGATCGCCACGCCGTTGTAGGCCTTCTGCCCGCAGTACGCGGCCTCGTAGCCGGCGGCGCGCAGCTCGGCGACCGGAAAGTTCGCGTCCTCGGTCTTGGTCTCCTGCAGGCACGCCACGTCGGGCTTGGCGTCGGCGAGCCACTCGAGCAGATGACCAAGGCGCACCCGGAGCGAGTTGACGTTCCAGGTGGCGATGCGCACCTAGGCCGCGATCATCCCGTTGTGGCGCAGCAGCGCATCGACGGTGGGCTCGCGGCCGCGGAAGGCACGGAACGATTCCGCCGCGGGCCGGCTGCCGCCGACTGCAAGGATCTCGTCGCGGAAGCGCTCGCCGCTCTTGCGGTCGAGGACGCCGTGCTCTTCGAAGAAAGAATAGGCGTCCGCCGAGAGCACCTCGGCCCACTTGTAGCTGTAGTACCCCGCCGCGTAGCCGCCGGCGAAGATGTGCGAGAAGTTGTTCGGGAAGCGGTTGAAGGCCGGCGGGTGCAGCACCGCGATCTTCTCCCGCACCTGGTTCAGGAGCTCGAGCGCCGAGCGTCCGGGCACATCCTCCGCGTGCAGCCGCATGTCGAACACGGCGAACTCGAGCTGCCGCAGCATGGCGAGCCCGCTCTGGAAGTTCTTCGCAGCGACCATCTTGTCGAAGAGCTCGCGCGGCAGCGGCGCGCCGGTGTCGATGTGGCGCGTCATGTGCCGCAGCACATCCCATTCCCAGCAGAAGTTCTCCATGAACTGGCTCGGCAGCTCGACCGCGTCCCACTCGACGCCGTTCAGGCCCGAGACGCCGAGATCGTCGACGCGCGTGAGCAGGTGGTGCAGGCCGTGGCCGAACTCGTGGAACAGCGTGAGCACCTCGTCGTGCGTGAAGAGGGCGGGACGCCCGCCCGCCGGCCGCGAGAAGTTGCAGGTGAGGTAAGCGACCGGCGTCTGCAGCGCGTTGCCCTTGCGCCGGCGCGTGATCGCGTCGTCCATCCATGCGCCGCCGCGCTTCGTGTCGCGCGCATAGAGGTCCATGTAGAACTGCCCGACGAGCGAGCCGGCGCCATCGCGCATCTCGTAGAAGCGCACGTCCTCGTGCCAGCGCGGCGCTTCCGCCGGCTTGATGCGGATGCCGTAGAGCGTCTCGGCGACCCGGAAAAGGCCCTGCACCGCGACTTCCTCCGGGAAGTATTGCTTCACCTCCTGCTCGGAGAAGGCATAGCGCTGGACGCGCAGCTTCTCGGACGCGTAGCCGACGTCCCACGCCTCGAGCTTCTCCAGCCCGAGCTCGCGCCGGGCGAACTCGCGCAGCTCGGCGACATCCTTCTCCGCGAAGGGCCGCGCCCGGCGCGCGAGATCCTCGAGGAAGCCGAGCACCTGCTGCGGGGAATCGGCCATCTTCGGCACGAGCGACACCTCGGCGTAATTCTGGTACCCGAGAAGCTGCGCCAGCTCGCGGCGCAGCTCGACGATGCGCGCAACGTGCGGCGTGTTGTCCCATTCGGGTTTGCCGAACTCGGAGGCGCGCGTCACGCTCTCGCGGTACATCGTCTCGCGCAGCTTGCGGTCGTCGGCGTACTGCATCAGCGGCATGTAGGAGGGCGCGTGCAGCGTGAACTTCCAGCCGCGCTGGCCTTCCTTTTCGGCCGCCTCGCGCGCCGCGTCGAGCACGTCAGCGGGAATGCCGCCGATGCGGCTCTCGTCCACCACGATGCTGAAGGCCTTGGTCGCGTCGAGCAGGTTTTCCGAGAAACGGCTCCCCAGGCGCGCGAGCTCCTCCTGGATCTTCGCGAAGCGCGCCTTCTTCTCCGGCGGCAGCTCGGCGCCGCCGAGGCGGAAGTCGCGCAGCGCGTTTTCCACTATGCGCTTCCTCGCCCGCGACAGCGAAGCAAAAGCAGGCGAGCTGGCCAGCGCCTTGTACTTTTCGAACAGCGCCTGGTTCTGGCCGAGCTCGGTCCAGTACTGGGTGACCTTCGGCAGGTTGGCGTTGTATGCCTCGCGCAGCTCCGGGCTGTCGAGAACCGCGTGCAGGTGCGAGACCTGGCCCCAGGCGCGCCCGATGCGCTCGTTGGCATCCTCGAGCGGCGCGACGAACGCGTCCCAGGTGATGGGTGCGGCCGTGACGCGCTCGATCGTCGAGCGACCGTCGGCGAGCAGTTGATCGACCGCGGGCGCGATATGCTCGGGTTTCAGCTCCGCAAAACGCGGCAGCCCGGAAAAATCTAGGAGTGGATTCATTTGGAAGCGCCAGCGGCGCGTACGCAGTTTTCAAGGAGCATGGCTATGGTCATCGGTCCGACGCCGCCGGGTACCGGCGTGATCCAGCCGGCGACTTCGGATGCGGAAGCGAAGTCGACGTCGCCGGCGAGCGAGCCGTCGCTCAACCGGTTCACGCCGACGTCGATCACGCAGGCGCCGGGTTTGACCATGCCGCCGGTGACGAGTCTCGCCCGGCCCACGGCCGCAACCAATATATCGGCGCTGCGGGCGATATTTTCAAGATCGCGCGTTTTCGAATGGCAGATGGTCACCGTCGCATCGCGGCCGAGCAGGAGCAGCGCGAGCGGCTTGCCGACGATGTTCGAGCGGCCGATGACGACCGCCTGGCGGCCGGCCAGCGGCACGCCGGCGTGGTCGAGGAGCCGCATCACGCCGGCGGGCGTGCAGGGGACCATGCGCGGCGTGCCCGCAAGCAGCGCCCCGAGGTTGGACTCGTGGAAGCCGTCGATATCCTTGGCGGGCGCGACGGCTACCAGCACCCGGTGGGCGTCGACCTGCTTCGGCAGCGGCAGCTGCACGAGGATGCCGTGCACGTCGGGGTCGTCGTTGAGCGCGAGCACGCGATCGATCAGCGCTTCCTCGCCGATGGTCGCCGGCAGCTCGTAGAGCTCGGAGCGCACCCCGGTCTCCTCGCAGGCGCGCACCTTGTTGCGCACGTAGACGCGCGAGGCCGGGTCCTCGCCGGCGAGCAGCACCGCGAGCCCCGGCCGAATGCCGCGCTGCGCAAGCGCCTCGACCTTGCGCTTCACCTCGGCACGGACCTGCGCCGCGAGCGATCTTCCGTCGAGAATGCGCGCGGCCATGGGGGCGCGCAGTCTAGCATTGGCGCGGTTTTCTGGTTAAGCTAGCCCGCGCCCCCCGCAGCACGCCGGTTACATA
>DASQAW010000498.1:0-1949 GCA_035635495.1 Burkholderiales bacterium | reverse complement strand
AGCGTGGAACATCGAGAACGGCCGCGGCGAGATGAGCTGCACGTCGGTCCCGGCGCCATCGATGGCGTCGAGATTGCGCCGCGTTTCGACGAGCGCGAGCATCTCGTCGTCGCTGATGGGCGGCGGCGGCGTGCCGTAGCTCGCGCGGCTCGCGAGGAGCAGCGTGAACCAGGCATAGAGCTTGGGCGAAGCGCAGAGGTGACCGTGAACGTCGATGATCATGCGAAGTCCTTTCAGGAATTAGGCATAGCGGGTACGTAGTTCCCGCTTCAGCAGCTTGCCGCTCGGATTCTTCGGCAGCGCTTCGCAAAAGATGACGCGCTTCGGCTGCTTGAACGGCGCGAGCTTGCCCTTGCAATGCGCCATGACCGAGCGCTCGTCCACCCGGTGACCGGGCTTCGCGACGACCACGGCCGTCACCGCCTCGATCCACCTGGCATCGGGCAATCCGATGACGGCGACCTCGGAGACACCCTGCAGCCCGTAGATCACTTCTTCCACCTCGCGGCTTGCCACGTTCTCGCCGCCGCTCTTGATCATGTCCTTCTTGCGGTCGACGATCGTGATGTAGCCGTCTTCGTCGACCGTCGCCAGGTCGCCGCTGTGGAACCAGCCGCCCTCGAACGCGCTGCGCGTGCGTTCGTCGTCGTGGTAGTAGCCGAGCAGGAGCTGCGGCGAACGGTGGACGATCTCGCCCACCGCCCCGGGCGCGACGTCGTTCATGTTGTCGTCGACCACCCGGGTCTCCACGTTCAGCGCGGGACGTCCGGCGGAGCCGGCCTTGCGCAGCTGGTCCTCGGGCTTCAGCACTGTCGCGACCGGCGCTATCTCGGTCTGCCCGTATAGGTTCCAGAGGCGCACCCTGGGCAGGCGCTGCTGCAGCTCCTTCAGTACCTCCACAGGCATGATCGACGCGCCGTAGTAGCCCTTGGCGAGCGCCGACAGGTCGCTGCCATCGAAGAGCGGCGACCGCAGGAGCGAGATCCACACGGTCGGTGGCGCGAAAAAGGAGGTGATGCGGTGCGCTGCCATCAGGCGAAGCAGGTTGTCGGCAGCGGGCCGCCCGGTAATCACGTTGGTCGCGCCCACGTAGACGCAAGGGCCGAAGAAGACGTCGAGCTGGGCACAGTGGTAGAGAGGCAGGGCGTGCAGCACGACGTCGCCCTCGGCGATCTCGGCGTCGACCAGGCAAGTCACGTATTCGGCGATGACCGCCTCGTGCGTGAGCACCGCGCCCTTCGGCCGGGACTCCGTGCCGCTGGTATAGATGATTTGCGCCGGCATCGACGCGTCGAGGTCGTGCGCCGGCGGATTCGGGCCATGGTCCAGCAAGGCGTCGTAGCTCGTCATGCCCTTCGCCGGCGCTGTTGTCTCTTCGCCCGGTAGCCAGACCAGCCGCTCGACGCCCGTCTCGCGCGCGGCGGCCCGGCCGATCTCGGCGAACTCGCTGTCCACGCACAGTGCCTTGGCCCCGGAATGCTTGAGGATGAATTGCGCCTCGGCTGCGCTCAGCATGAAGTTGATCGGCACGAGAACGCCGCCGATGCGCGCCAGCGCGAAACGGAGCGCGGCAAACGCGTGCGAATTGCGGGCGATGATGGCGACGCGATCGCCCGGGCCGACTCCAGTGACCGCGAGGCCTGCGGCCAGACGATTGCACACGTCGTCGAACTCCGCGTACGTCCAGACGGTGGCGCCGCAGCGGATGGCCGTCTTTTGCGGGAAACGCTTCCGGGTCCGGCGGAGCAGGTCGCCCAGGGTCTGCCGGCGCAGCGCTGAATCCATTCCTCCTCCGAGGATGCTTCAGTGGATGCTAATATGCATACCATATTGAATTCAATCTTGTCTGTCAAGCGATGGTATGCTGCCCGGCGTGAGCAGCGTCATCGAACCCGCGCGAGCGAAAGCCATGGAGCAGGCGCTCGAGCGCCTGCGGGCGCTGATCGTCA
>DASQAW010000497.1:0-4781 GCA_035635495.1 Burkholderiales bacterium | reverse complement strand
GTTTGCACCTGCACCGGCGAGTCGAGCATCCCGCGCGTGATGCCGGCGACAGCGGCGGCGCAGGCGCCGGTGCCGCAGGAGAGCGTTTCGCCGGCGCCGCGCTCCCACACGCGCAGCGCAATGCGATGCCGGTCGATAACCTGCAGATAGCCGGCGTTAACGCCCTGCGGAAAGCGCGCGTGGTGCTCGAGGCGCGGGCCCTGGTTGGTGACCGGTGCCTGCTTCACATCGGCGACGACCTGGACGGCGTGCGGATTGCCCATGGAGACGATCGCCACCTCGGCGCGCCCGCCATCGACCTCCAGCGTCTCGATACCCGAGTAAGCGGGCCGGCCCATGTCGACGCTGACCTCGCCGTCCGGCTCGAGCCGCGGGCGGATGACACCGCCGAGCGTTTCGACGGTGATCTCGCGCTTGGCGCTCAGGCCGCGGTTGTGGACGAACTTGACGAAGCAGCGGGCGCCGTTGCCGCACTGCTCGACCTCGCCGCCGTCGGCGTTGAAGATGCGGTAGCGGAAGTCCGCCTCCGGCGAGCGCGGGCGCTGGACCACCAGGATCTGGTCGCAGCCGATGCCGAGATGGCGGTCGGCGATGCGCCGCAGCTGCTCGCGCGTGAGGGCGAAGGCCTCGCGCGTGAAGTCGAAGACGACGAAGTCGTTGCCAGCGCCCTGCATCTTGGTGAACGGGAGCTTCACTCGAATTTCTGCAGCCGCTCGCGCACCAGGCGCCCCACGGTCAGCGCCAGCTCGAGCGCGCGGCGTCCCTCGCGCCCGTCGAGCGCAACGCGGCGGCGGCCCTGGACCGCCGCGGCAAAGGCCGCCGCCTGCTCGGCGAGCGCATCGCCGCCCGGGTGGGTCTCGTCCATCTGCTCGATGTCCCCGTCCGCCTGGCGCACGTAGCGCAGCTTGCCGCCCTGCAGGTCGGCCGAAACATACAGGCCGGGCTGGAACACGCGCAGCTTGCGGACCGCAGTCTGGCTCACGCGGCTGGCGGAGAGGTTGGCGACGCAGCCGTTCTGAACTCGATGCGGGCGTTGGCGATGTCGATGTCGTTCGTCAGCACGCGAAAGCCGCACGCGCTCACCGCCGAGGGCTCGGTGCGCGCCAGCGCACAGGCCAGGTCGATGTCATGGATCATGAGGTCGAGCACCACGTCCACCTCGGCGCCGCGCTGCTTGAAGGCGGCGAGCCGCTCCGCCTCGATGAACACCGGCCGCTCCATGCGCGCCACGAGCGCGCGGAACGCCTTGTTGTAGCGCTCGACGTGCCCCGACTGCAGCACGAGGCGCTTTCGCTCGGCGAGCGCGATCAGCTCATCGGCCTCGGCGAGCGTGGTGGCGATCGGCTTCTCGATCAGCACGTGCAGGCCGTGCTCCAGACAGGCACGCGCGACCTCGTGGTGGCGATCGGTCGGCACGGCGATCACAGCGGCGTCGGCCTTGCCGAAGATCTGCCGATAGTCGGTCAGCGGCGTGCCGCCTACCTTCTCGGCGAGCGCTGCCGCCCGCGCGCCATCCGCGTCCACCACCGCGACGAGCTTCACGCCGCGCAGCGCGGCGAGCTTCTCGGCGTGGTAGCGGCCCATGTGGCCTGCGCCAATGACCGCAAACTTGGCTGCAGCACTCAATAGAACCTCGGCTCGCCTTCGGGGCGCGTCTTGAAGCGCTTGTGCAACCAGTGGTACTGCTCGGGCATCTCCAGCACGCGCTCCTCGATGAACGCCATCATGCGGCGCGCGTCCGCCGCCTCGTCGCCGCTCGGGAAGTCGCGCCATGCCGGGTAGAACTGTGCCACATAGCCGCCGGCGGGGAGCATGCGCGCAACGCAGGGCACCACCGCGGCACCGGTCGAGCGGGCGATGGCCGAGAGACCCGTGGCCGTTGCCGCGGGCACGCCGAAGAAGGGCACGAAGATCGTGCCTTTGCGGCCGAAGTCGAGGTCCGGCAGGTAATAGAACGGGATGCCGGACTGGATCCAGCGCAGCACTTTGCGCAGCCCCTGCTGGCGCGAAACGATGTGCGGGCGAAAGCGCGTGCGGCTCCTGAGCAGCAGCCGGTCGAGCACCGGATCCTTCTGGTGCGAGTAGAGCGACGAGAGGTCCCGATCCATCGACAGGCGGATGCCGGCGGCGTCGAGACCGGCAAAGTGCGGCGCGAGCACGACGGCGCGCGGGGCGGCGGCGTCGAGATGCTCCAGCCCCTCGAGCCGCACCATCTGGCGGATGCGCTCGTCCGACCCCCACCAGAGCACCGCGCGGTCGATGAAACTGCGGCAGAACGAGCGGAAAGCCGCGCGCGCTAGGCGCTCGCGCTCGGCCTGCGGCATCTGCGGGAAGCACTTCTCGAGGTTGATGCGTGTGACGCGCCGGCGCTCGGGAATCAGCCAGAAGAGCGCAGCGCCTACGGCATTGCCGATCGCGGTCAGCGCCCGGAACGGCAGCCAGTGCACGAGCCACATGAGGGTAAAGACGATGCGGCTCATTCGGAAGATGAGACGGCCGCGGCGTACGGCTTCGCGCCCGCGGGCGTCTTGTAGCGGTTGTAGCCCCAGAGGTATTGCTCGGGGCACTCGGCGACCAGCTGCTCCAGCGCGCGGTTCAGACGCCGCGTCGCGCTCTCGCCCGGGCGCGCGGCGACGAGCGGCCGCACGCGGATCGCGTAGCCCGCCCCGCGCGGCAGCCGCTTGGCGAAGGCGAGAAAGCAGGCGACGTTGTCGCGGCCGGCGAGCTTCGCGGCGAGCGTCATGGTGTAAGCCGGACGGCCGAAGAACTCGCTCCATTCGCCTTCGCCGACACCCGGGACCTGGTCGGGGAGGAAGCCGACCGCTTCGCCGCGCTTCAGCGCTTTGAAGATCTCGCGCACGCCGGAGCCATCGGCCGCCACGAGCCGCACGTTCGCGCGCCCGCGCCCCTGGCGCATCAGCGGATCGAGCCATGCGGCCTTCGGCCGGCGGTATAGAACCGTGATGGGCAGGCGGCTCGCGGCGTATTGCGCGGCGACCTCGAACGAGCCCATGTGCGGCGTGAGGAAGAGGATCGCCTTGCCGGCCTTCTGCGCGGCAAAGGCGGCGTCGGCCCCGTCCACCTCCTTGACGAGCGCCGCCACCTCTTCCAGCGGCCTGAACCAGAGCGCGGGCACCTCGGCGATCATCTGCCCGGCGGCCGCGATGGCCCGGCGGCGCAGGCGCGCGTCGTCGTAGCGAGCCGCCGCCAGGTTCTCGCGCAGGTGGCGCCGATACGTGGGCGACGTCCCATACATCATCCAGCCGAGGACGCTTCCCAACGCATGGAGTAATCCGAGCGGCAGCGTCGCGATCAGGCGAAGAATCACCGGCAATTTGGTATCCTTGCGGCCTTCCACCAGGGACGGCACGAGCGCAATGAGCGACTTTCTTTTCACTTCCGAATCGGTGTCCGAAGGCCATCCGGACAAGGTCGCCGACCAGATCTCCGATGCGGTGCTCGACGCGATTTTAAAGCAGGACAAGACCTCGCGCGTCGCGGCCGAGACGCTCGTCAAGGACAACCTGGTGGTGCTGGCCGGCGAGATCACCACCAACGCGCGCGTGCACTACGACGAGGTGGCGCGCCAGACGATCAAGCGCATCGGCTACACCGACCCGGCGATCGGCTTCGACGCCTCGACCTGCACCATCCTGGTCGCCTACGGCCAGCAGTCGCCCGATATCGCGCGCGGCGTCGACCAGGGCAACCTCGACCAGGGCGCCGGCGACCAGGGCCTGATGTTCGGCTACGCCTGCGACGAGACGCCGAGCTACATGCCGCTGCCGATCTTCCTCTCGCACCGGCTGGTGGAGCGCCAGGCCGAGTTGCGCAAAAACGGCAGGCTGCCGTGGCTGCGGCCCGATGCGAAGTCGCAGGTGACGGTTCGCTACGCCAACGGCCGCCCGGAATCGCTGGATACGGTTGTGCTCTCGACGCAGCATGCGCCCGGCATCGAGCACAAGAAGCTGTCGGAGGCGGTGATCGAGGAAGTGATCAAGCCGGTCCTGCCGAGGAACATGGTGAAGGGCAAGGTCAACTACCTCGTGAACCCCACCGGCGCCTTCGAGATCGGCGGTCCGAAGGGCGACTGCGGCGTCACCGGCCGCAAGATCATCGTCGACACCTACGGCGGCTCGGCGCCCCATGGCGGCGGCGCCTTCTCCGGCAAGGATCCCTCGAAGGTCGACCGCTCGGCCGCCTATGCGGCCCGATATGTCGCGAAGAACATCGTTGCCGCCGGGCTCGCGTCCAAGTGCCTGGTGCAGGTCTCGTACGCCATCGGCGTGGCGCGACCGACCAGCGTGATGGTCACGACGCAAGGCACCGGCAAGATGTCCGACGACGCGCTTTCCGCGCTCGTCACCAAGCAGTTCGACCTGCGGCCGCGCGGCATCATCGAAATGCTCAATCTTCTGCGGCCGATCTACGAGAAGACCGCGGCGTACGGCCACTTCGGCCGCGAGGACCGCGACTTCACCTGGGAAGCCACGGACAAGGTGCTGGCACTAAAGCAGGCGGCTTAGTCCCACCCGTAGGAGGAGGAACCATGAAGCCCCCATTCCGTGCCGACCATGTCGGCAGCCTGCTGCGTCCGCAGGATTTGCACGAGGCGCGCGCGAAGAACCACCGCGGCGAGTTGTCCGACGCCGAGCTGAAGAAGATCCAGGACAACGACATCCGCGAAGTGGTGAAGCTGCAGGAGTCGATCGGCCTGCAGTCGATCACCGACGGCGAGTTCCGCCGCGACTGGTGGCACATCGACTTCATCCACGGCTTCG
>DASQAW010000496.1:0-1747 GCA_035635495.1 Burkholderiales bacterium | reverse complement strand
CACCGCGATCGCCTGGCGCACGGTGTTGACGATGCCGGCGTGGCCGCAGGACGAGATGACCACGAGACCGCGGCCTTTCACGTTGAAGCAGGTGGCGTGCTCGTTCACGTGCTGGTCCTGCACGAACTGGCCGTTCGCCTTTGCGTCCTCGGCCGGCATGCTGCAGCCGACGCCGTTGGCATCCTTCCGGTAGGACACCTGCGTGTTCGGCAGCACGCGCTCGAAGCTCTTGCGCTCGATGTTGCCGGTGGTGAACGCGTGGCCGAGGATCACGGTCGGCTGCTCGCACTTCACCACCTTCACCTTCAGCGCCTCGAGCGCGCGGCGGTCGAGCACGCCCCAGTCGCTGAACTGACCGGGCGTCTGGCCGAACACCCTGCGATTGCAGAAATTGTCCTCGCCGCCGACGTAGAGCGTGAGGTCGGTCGGCAGTCGGCTGCGGTGCACTTTCAGGTAGTCGATGAGCCCGCCGAAATGGTCGAAGTGCCCGTGCGACAGAATCAGCGCCTGCGCCTTCATCGGGTCGACGCCGATGGTCTCCAGGTTGCCCATCAGCGCCTCGGGCGTGTAGCCAAAGTCGAGCAGCAAGTTGCGCGTGTCCGCTCCCATGCGCGACTCGAGGGCGAGCGCGAGGCCCCATTCGTTGTGCAGCGTCTTGCGGAAATTCGCCGGTGACGCAAGCCCCGCGCGCCGCACTTTGACCACCGTGGATGCAGGCACCTTCGGCGTGTCGTAGCTCGAGTCGACCAGCACGCGGGCGGTGAGCGTATCGACGATGGGCACCTTCAAGGCCGGAGACTGCGAGAAGGCGGCGCGTCCCAGCGCGCCCATGCCGAGCACGGCACCCGATGCAAGGACAAAGCGGCGACGAGCGTTCATGACTCCTCCCCGGGCGAGGGTGTGGCTTGAAAGCATACGCCTAGGCGGCGGGCACGACGCCGCGCAACAGGCTGACAGCCTCAGTCAGCGAAAGCTTCTTCGCCGCGCCGAGAACGTCCTCGGGCACCCATTTCGGAAACGGCGTCTTCACGACGCGGTGCTTGCCGCTCGCGGTGTGGATCTCCTCGATGGCGGCGATGCGTTCCGTCGGGATCTCCGGCGCGAGACGCACCAGCGCCGGCCAGGCATCGCGATGCACGTAGGTGATCTTGCCGTCGACCAGACGGCAGACGAGCACCTGTCCCGAATCGCGCACCGCGTTGAGCAGATGGAAGATCTGCTTTCCCTTCGCGTGGCCCCACCAGCTTCCCTTCACCGGCGCGCCGACGATCGCCTCGACCAGGTTCGGCACCGGGCCGCGCGCCGACTCGAGCACCACGCCGTTTTCGCGGACCAAGCTCAGCAGGTCGGCGCCGGTCATCGTTAATCGCCCTTGATCTTCGCGTCCTTGATCAGCTTGGCGAAATGCGCATAGTCGTCGCGATTCCGCTGGTCGAGTTCCTCGGGCGTCGACAGCTTGACTGAGACGCCCTGCTTGGCGAGGGTCTCGCGGGGGCCTGGCTCGGCGAGCACCTCGCTGAACGCGGCGCGGTACTTGGCGACCAGGTCCGCCGGCATGCCGGCCGGTCCCCACGCGGAGAACCACGAGGTGTAATCGAAGTCCTTTAGGCCCTGCTCGTGCAGCGACGGGATCTGCGGCGCGAGCGGCGAGCGCTCACGCGCGGAGCCGCCGATCGCGTGGATCTTGCCGCTTGCGCCGAGCGTTAGCGCGACGCCGAGGGGCACGAACATCGTCGCTATCTGCCCC
>DASQAW010000495.1:0-3499 GCA_035635495.1 Burkholderiales bacterium | reverse complement strand
TGCTGCTCGACGAGCCGTTCCGCGCGATGGACGGGTTCTCGAAGGCGACGATGCACCAGCACCTGCTCGACATGCACCGGCGCTATCGCAAGACCGTCGTCTTCATCACCCACGACCTCGACGAGGCCATCTACCTCGCCGACACCGTGGTGGTGATGACGACCCGCCCCGGGACCGTGAAGCAGCTCATCCGGGTGAATCTCGAGCGGCCGCGCGTGCCGCAGATGCTCTACTCGCGTGAATACGCCGAGCTGAAGCGCAGCGCCGCCGAGAGCGTGCACGAGGAGGCGCGGCGCGCCTTCGAGCGCGGCGAGAAGGAACAAGCATGAAACGCCTCAACTGGCGCGGCGCGGTGTCGATCGCCGCCTTCATCCTCCTGTGGACGCTGCTCGCGCGTCTCAAGGCCCCCGGATTCGCCGAGATCCCGGATCCGGCGGCGGTCGGCCGCGCGTTCTGGGACAAGTACCTGCCGAGCGCCGCGTACTGGCGCTCCTGGGTGGTGAGCTTCGAGCGCGTCGGCTACGGCTTCCTCGCCGCCCAGCTCCTCGGCATCCCGCTCGGCCTCGCGCTCGGCACGCGGCGCCTGTTCCACGACGTGGTGTTCCCGGTGGTGGAGCTGCTGCGTCCGATCCCGCCGCTCGCCTGGGTGCCGCTGTCGATCCTCTTCTGGCCGACGGCCGAGCTCTCGATCGTGTTCATCACCTTCATCGGGCCGTTCTTCATCATCGTCATCAACGTGCATGAGGCGGTGCGCGGCATCCGCAAGGAGCACCTGTGGCTCGCGCGCTCGCTCGGCGCCTCGCCGGCCTACATCTTCCGCCGCATCATCCTGCCGTCCGTGATCCCGGCGGTCGCGGTCGGCATGACGCTCGGTATCGCCGTGGCGTGGAACGTGGTGATCGCGGCGGAGATGATCGCGAGCGACGCCGGCCTTGGGCGGCTCACGTGGGAGGGCTATGTGAGCCACACCGGCACGACGGTGCTCATCGGCATGATCAGCATCGGGCTTGCCGGGTACCTGTCGACGCTGCTCGTGACTTACGCCGAGAAGAGGATGATGCCGTGGCAGCGGTGAGCCCAATGGTGAGCGTCAGGGGCGTGCGCAAGCGCTATGCGAAGGATGTGCTCAAGGACCTGTCCTTCGAGCTGGCAGCGGGCGCGCTCACCGTGCTGATGGGTCCCTCCGGGTGCGGCAAGACGACCATCGCGTGCTTGCTGGCGGGCTACGTCGCTGCCGACGCCGGCATGCTCGCCATCGACGGCCGTCCGATCACCGGCGCAGGGCCCGACCGCGTCATGGTGTTCCAGGAAACCGCGCTGTGGCACTGGATGACGGTGCTCGACAACGTCATGTTCGGGCCGCGCGCGTCGGGTGCCATGCGCGCCACGCAGGCGCGCGAGAAGGCGCTCGGCCTGCTGCAGAAGTTCGGCCTGCTCGACTTCCGCGACAAGTATCCCGGGCAGCTATCCGGTGGCATGCGCCGCCGCGTCGAGCTGGCGCAGGCCATGATCAACAATCCGCGGCTGATGATCCTGGACGAGCCGTTCCGCGGCCTCGACGTGATGACGCGCGGCTTGATGCAGGAGTATTACCTCGGGCTTTTCGCGGAAAGCCGCATGACTACGCTCTTCATCACCTCGGAGCTCGAGGAAGCGCTCGCGGTGGGCGAGCGTGTGCTCATCATGGACGGCACGCCGGCGCGCATCGTGCGCACGATCGACGTCGACCTGCCGTACCCGAGAACGCCGCAGGTGCTCGCGAGCGAACGCTATCTAGGGATCAAGAAGGCGCTGATGGCGGCGCTATACTTGCCCGAGCATCGCATCGAGGGAGGCAGCGCATGAAGACGGCCGCGGTATTCGTTCTCGGAGTTCTTTTCGCCGGCGACGCCGGCGCGGCGGCAGCCGTGGACATCACCTACGGCTATCACCCGTACTGGACCGGCGCGTGGTACGGCGTGATCCTGAAGCAGAAGGAGCTGTGGAAGAAGCATCTGCCGCCGGGCAGCAAGGTGAAGTTCGAGCCGCACCTCACCGGGCCGCCGATGATCAACGCCATGCTCGCCGACAAGATGCACATCGGCACGATGGGCGACATGCCTTCGCTGGTGCTCACGACCAAGGGCAAGATCGCCGACCTGCGGCTCGTCTCGGTGACGATGTTCAGCAACGGGCGGCACTGCGAGCGCCTGGTGGTGTCGAAGAGCGCGCCTGCGTTCCAGGACTACAAGCAGGCGACGCAATGGCTGAATGGCAAGCCGTTTGCGTATCACCGGGGCACCTGCGCCAACCGCATCGCCGAGTCCATCATCGCCAAGGGCGGCTTCAAGCCCTCCGAGATCGTCATCATGCCGATCGAGGTCATCACCAGCAATTTCCAGGCAGGCAAGCTAAGCGCGGCGATGATGTGGGAGCCGCATGCCCGGCGGCAGGTCGACCTCGGCAACGCGAGATACGCGCCGGTCTCGCCGCAGTGGAACGAGAAGGACGCCAATTTCACCTCGATGCGCCAGGACTTCATCCAGAAGCATCCCGAAGCCGCGGTGGGGTGGATGAAGGCCGAGATCGAGGCGCTGCAATTCCTGATCTCGAATCCACGCGAATCGGCCAAGCTGATCGCGAGCGAGCTCACCGGCTACGACGAGAAGACCGTCTGGTCGGCGCTGTACGAGGCGGACCCGGGCGTCGGACCGGTCAACTACGTCGCCAAGCTGACGTTCGACCAGGAGGTGCTCGCGGCGATGAAGGAGGGCTACGAGTTCCTGCACTCGATCAAGGTGATCGAGTCCCCGGAGATGCCGCCGAACGCGATCAACCCCGAGCCGCTGGCGAAGGCAATGAAGGAGATGGGCGTGAAGGCGCCGCTCGGCGAGATCCGCGGCCAGCCGGCGAGCGCCTACCGGAAATAGGCATGTCCAGCGCGCGCTGCGTCTGGGACTTCACCACCGGCGACGCGCGGCGGTTCTGCGACCGGCTGGCGCTCGTGATCGACTCCGCCGAGGAGTTCCGCCGGCGCGGCATCGAATCCGATTTCGTCCTGCTGCTGCACGCCGGCGCCACGCAGTTCGGCGCCCGCACGCTGCGCGGCACGAAGTTCGACAAGCCCGACGCCGCCGACCTCGCGCCGGCGCACGAGCTGCTGCAGCGCTTCGCCGGCATTGGCGGGCGCATCGTGCTCTGCGGCCTCGCGATGGAACGCTCGGCCATCGGCGCAGACAACGTCATCGACGGCGCCACCATCGAGCGCAACGTCTTCGTCAGCTCGGTGGCGCTGCAGAACCAGGGCTACGCGTACATGCCGATCTCCTAGCGTGAAGGTCTGCATCGTCTCCGACAGCCACGACCGCGCCGACCCGCTGGCGCAGGCGGTGACGCGGGCGAAGGAGGAGGGCGCCGGCGCGGTGATTCATTGCGGCGATGTCATCGGCACGCAGACCCTGCGCGCGGCGATGGCCGTGGGCCTGCCGATGCACGTGATCCACGGCAACAACCTCGGCGA
>DASQAW010000494.1:0-7447 GCA_035635495.1 Burkholderiales bacterium | reverse complement strand
CACGAAAAGAAGAGCGCGTGCGCCTGGTCTCGATGCCGGCGGAGAAGGAATGACGAGCCTCGAGCTCTCGCACTACCTGGTACTGGCCGCGATCCTGTTCGCGATCAGCGTGGTCGGGATCTTCCTCAACCGCCGCAACCTGATCGTGCTCCTGATGGCGATCGAGCTGATGCTGCTCGCGGTCAACCTGAACTTCATCGCCTTCTCCTACTTTCTCGGCAACATCGCCGGGCAGGTGTTCGTGTTCTTCATCCTGACGGTGGCGGCGGCGGAGTCGGCCATCGGCCTGGCCATCCTGGTGGTGCTGTTCCGCAACATCAGCAGCATCGATGTCGAAGATTTGGATTCCCTGAAGGGATGAAACAGCTCGCCGTCATCGTCGCCTTCGCGCCGCTCATCGGCGCGCTGGTCGCCGGCCTCGGCGGGCGCTGGATCACGCGCCAGGGCGCGCACAGCGTGACGATCTTTTCCGTCCTCCTGTCCTTCCTCGCGTCATGCGTGATCTTCGTCGACGTGCTGAAAGGCGCGAGCTTCAACGAGACGATCTACACCTGGCTCACGGTCGGCGACACGCGCTTCCACATCGGCTTCCTCATCGACCGGCTCACCGCGCTGATGATGGTGGTGGTGACCTTCGTCTCGCTGATGGTGCACGTCTACACCATCGGCTACATGGCCGACGACCCGGGCTACAAGCGCTTCTTCGCCTACATCTCGCTCTTCACCTTCTCGATGCTGATGCTGGTGATGGCGAACAACTTCGCGCAGCTGTTCTTCGGCTGGGAGGCGGTCGGCCTCGTCTCCTACCTGCTGATCGGCTTCTGGTACACGCGCGAGAGCGCGATCTACGCCAGCCTCAAGGCCTTCCTCGTCAACCGCGTGGGGGACTTCGGCTTCCTCCTCGGCATCGCGGTGCTGCTCGCCCATTTCGGCACGCTGGACTACGGCACCATCTTCGCCGCCGCACCCGGCAGCGATGCCGACATGACGCTGATCTGCGTGCTGCTTTTCATCGGCGCCATGGGCAAGAGCGCCCAGTTCCCGCTGCACGTCTGGCTGCCCGACTCGATGGAAGGCCCGACGCCGATCTCGGCGCTGATCCACGCCGCGACGATGGTGACCGCGGGCATCTTCATGGTCGCGCGCATGTCCCCGCTGTACGAGCTGTCGGAGACGGCGCGCTCGGTGGTCCTCGTCGTCGGCGCGGTCACCGCGCTGTCGATGGCGCTGGTGGCGCTCACCCAGTACGACATCAAGCGGGTGGTGGCCTACTCGACGCTCTCGCAGCTCGGCTACATGACGGCGGCGCTCGGCGCCTCGGCCTACTCCGCGGCGATCTTCCACCTGATGACGCACGCCTTCTTCAAGGCGGTGCTGTTCCTCGCCGCGGGCTCGGTGATCATCGCGCTGCACCACGAGCAGGACATGCGGCGCATGGGGGCGCTGCGGCGCTACATGCCCTGGACCTACTGGACCTTCCTCATCGGCGCGATCTCGTCGGCGGGCATCCCGGGATTCGCCGGGTTCTTCTCGAAGGACGCGATCATCGAGGCGGTGCACCGCTCGAGCACCAGCGGGCACCTGTTCGCCTATCTCTGCGTCCTGTCGTGCGTGTTCGTCACCGCGACGTACACCTTCCGCATGGTGTTCATGGCCTTCCACGGGCAGCCGCATTTCGATCCCGAGCATCCGCCGCACGAGTCGCCGGCGGTGGTGACGCTGCCGCTCGTGCTGCTCGCGATCCCGTCGGTCGCCGCCGGCTGGGTGATCGGGCCGGTCGTCTTCGGCGACTACTTCGCCGGCGCGCTGCCCATGGTGGAGGAGGAGTACCACGGCCTCTGGGCTTTCATGGCGCACGGCTTCGTCTCGATTCCGTTCTGGCTGGCGCTCGCCGGCATCGTCACCGCCTGGTACCTGTACCTCAAGCGCCCGGCGCTGCCGAAGTGGATCGCCAGGCAGCTCGGGCCCCTGTATGCGCTCGTCGAGCGGAAGTACGGCTTCGACGAGCTCTACGCGTGGCTCTTCGCCGGCGGCGCGCGCAACCTCGGCCAGGGCTTCTGGCGCTTCGGCGACCAGTCCCTGATCGACGGCCTGATGGTGAACGGCTCGGCGCGGGTCGTGGGCTGGTTCGCGTCGGTGGTGCGGCTCTTCCAGACCGGCTTCGTCTACCAGTACGCCTTCACCATGCTGATCGGCGTCGTGCTGCTCGCCTTTTGGTTCCTGCGCAAGTGATCCTCTCGGCCGCGATCTGGATCCCGATCGTCGCCGGCGTGCTGGTGCTCGCCGCGGGCGACCGCAATCCGTGGACGCGCTGGATCGCGCTGGCGGGCGCCGTGCTGGGCTTCCTGGTGACCATCCCGCTGTGGACGGGCTTCGACCCGAGCACCAGCGCCATGCAGTTCACCGAGCTGCGGCCCTGGATCCAGCGCTTCAACATCAACTACCACCTCGGCGTGGACGGCATCTCGCTCCTCTTCGTCCTGCTCAACAGCTTCATCACCATCCTGGTGGTGATTGCCGGCTGGACGGTGATCGAGACGCGCGTCGCGCAGTACTACGCCGCGTTCCTGATCATGTCGGGGCTGCTGAACGGCGTCTTCTCCGCCCTCGACGCGGTCCTGTTCTACGTGTTCTTCGAGGGCACGCTGATCCCGATGTTCATCATCATCGGCATCTGGGGCGGCCCGAACCGCGTCTACGCGGCGGTCAAGTTCTTCCTCTACACGCTGTTCGGCTCGCTCCTGATGCTGATCGCGCTGCTCTACCTCTACAACCAGGCGGGCGGCAGCTTCGCCATCCTCGATTGGCACAAGCTGCCGCTGCCGCTAGGGGTGCAGATCGCCCTGTTTTTCGGGTTCTTGTTTGCATTTGCGGTCAAGGTGCCGATGTGGCCGGTGCACACCTGGCTGCCGGATGCGCACACCGAGGCGCCGACCGGCGGCTCGGTGGTGCTCGCGGCGATCCTGCTGAAGCTGGGCGCCTACGGCTTTGTCCGCTTCACGCTGCCGATCATGCCGGACGCGTGCAAGCATCTCGCCTGGCTGATGGTGGCGCTGTCGCTGATCGCCATCGTCTACATCGGCCTGGTGACGCTGGTGCAGACCGACATGAAGAAGCTGATCGCGTACTCGTCCATTTCGCACATGGGCTTCGTCACGCTCGGCTTCTTCCTGTTCAACATCTACGGCCTCGAGGGCGGCCTCGTGCAGATGATCTCGCACGGCTTCGTCTCGGCGGCCATGTTCCTTTGCGTCGGCGTCCTGTACGACCGCATGCACTCGCGCGCCATCTCGGACTACGGCGGCGTGGTCAACACCATGCCCAGGTTTGCCTCCTTCATGATGCTCTTCGCCATGGCGAACTCGGGCCTGCCGGCGACGAGCGGCTTCGTCGGCGAGTTCATGGTGATCCTGGGCGCGATGCAGCAGAACTTCTGGCTCGCCTTCGCCGCCGCGACCACGCTGGTGCTCGGCGCGGCCTATACGCTGTGGATGTACAAGCGCGTGATCTTCGGCCCCGTCGCCAACGATCACGTCGCCAAGCTGCCGGACCTGAACTACCGCGAGTTCATCGTCCTCGGCCTGCTCGCTCTGGCGATCCTCTGGATGGGCGTCTACCCGCGGCCGTTCACCGAGGTGATGCACAGCTCGGTGAGCGAGCTGCTGCGCCACGTCTCGGTGCCCAAGCAATGAACGCGCTCCTGATCGCGCTCATCAACCACATCCCGGCGGCGCCGGAGATCGTGCTGCTGGTCGGCGCCTGCGCCATCATGATCGCCGACCTCTACGTGAAGCACGAGGGCCGGCGCGTGACCTACGTGTCGGCGCAAGTGCTGCTCGCACTATGCGCTGCCATCACGCTGTGGCTGCATTTCAGGATGGTCCAGCCAGATGGCAGTGGTGGCTACCACATAGAGAAGTACTACCTCTTCAACGGCCTGTTCGTGGCCGATCCGCTCGCCAACCTGCTCAAGCTGGTGTGCTACCTGGCGGTGTCGGTGGCGCTGGTCTACTCCAGGAGCTACCTCCTCGACCGCGGCCTGCTGCGCGCCGAGTTCCTGACGCTGCTGCTCTTCTCGCTGCTCGGCATGATGGTGTTGATCAGCGCCAACAGCTTCCTCACGGTGTACCTCGGCCTGGAGCTGATGTCGCTCTGCCTCTACGCCATGGTGGCGCTGAACCGCGACTCGGCGGTCGCGACCGAGGCGGCGATGAAGTACTTCGTCCTCGGCGCGCTGTCCTCGGGCCTCCTGCTCTACGGCATGTCGATGATCTACGGCGCGACCGGCACGCTCACGCTCAACGAGGTGGCGCAGCACGTCGCGCGCCAGGCCGGCAGCGCCGCCGACCGCAGCTTCCTCGTGTTCGGGCTGGTGTTCGTGGTGTCGGGGCTCGCCTTCAAGATCGGCGTGGTCCCCTTCCACATGTGGATCCCCGACGTCTACCACGGCGCGCCGACGCCGGTGACGCTGGTGATCAGCTCGGGGCCGAAAGTCGCCGCGTTCGCCATGGCGGTGCGCATGCTGGTGAACGGCCTGCCGGCGCTCGCGCCCGACTGGCAGCAGATGCTCGTCGTGCTCGCGATCCTGTCGATCGCGCTCGGCAACATCGCGGCGATCGCGCAATCGAACCTCAAGCGCATGCTGGCGTACTCGGCGATCGCGCACATGGGCTTCATGCTGCTCGGGCTCCTCTCCGGCAACGTCGGCGGCAACTGGCTCAACAAGGAGTACGCGTTTAGCGCCTCGCTCTTCTACATGATCGTCTACACGGTGATGACGGTCGGCGCCTTCGGCATGCTGCTCTTCCTCTCGCGCGCCGGCTTCGAGTGCGAGAACCTGGACGACCTGAGGGGCCTCAACCGGCGCCATCCCTGGTACGCGCTCCTGATGATGCTGATCATGTTCTCGCTCGCCGGCATCCCGCCGACCGCCGGCTTCTACGCCAAGCTGGCCGTGTTCCAGGCGGCGGTGGCGGCCGGCCACGTCTGGCTCGCGGTGGCCGCGGTGCTGCTGTCGCTCGTCGGCGCCTTCTACTACCTGCGCGTCGTCAAGCTCATGTACTTCGACGAGCCGGTGGGCGACCTGGCGGTGCGCGTGCAGCCCGCCGCGCGCATCGTGCTGTCGGCGAACGGCCTCTTCCTCCTGGTCGTCGGCATCATCCCGCAGAGCCTGATGGCGATGTGCGCCATCGCCGTGGCTCGCCTCTAGTGAAAGAGCTCACCGAGCACCAGATCTCGAGCGAGCTGGTGTTCGACGGCAAGCTGCTCAAGGTCTACCGCGACCAGGTGAGCCTGCCCGACGGCAGCCGCGGCGAGCGCGAGTACATCCGCCATCCCGGCGCGGTCGCCGTGGTGCCGCTGTTCGACGACGGCTCGGTGCTGCTCGAGCGCCAGTTCCGCTACCCGCAGGGCCGCGTGTTCATCGAGATCCCCGCGGGCAAGCTCGAGCCGAACGAGCCGCATCTCGAGACGGCGAAGCGCGAGCTGCTGGAAGAGACCGGCTACAGCGCCGCCGAGTGGACGCGGCTCGGCGTGATCCACACGGCGATCGCCTACACCAACGAGGCGATCGAGATCTTCATCGCACGCAAGCTGCGCCAGGAGGGCGCGGCGCAGCTCGACCCGGGCGAGTTCGTCGAGACGCTGATCGTGCCGTTGGACGAGGCGCTCGCCATGGTGCGCGACGGCCGCATCACCGACACGAAGACCGTCAGCGCGCTCCTATGGGTCAAGTTCTGGGGCGTCTAGGCTGCCTTCGGCTTCGCGCGCGCGCGACGGATGTAGTATGGTCGGCGCATTAACGCCCCCGGGAGGAAACCATGCGTAAAGCCGTTTTTCTGGCAGCACTGACCTTCGCCTGCCAAGCCCACGCCGACGAGACCTGCAACTCGCCCTACATCGCGAAGCTGATCAAGGGGCAGGAGGACTTCGTCTACGTATGGACGCTCGGCGTCGAAGGCCTGGGCGACGGCTCCGACAAGCTCGTCACCATCGACGTCAACCCGAAGTCGAAGACCTACGGCAAGGTGATCCACTCGGTGTCCACCGGCGCGCGGGTCGAGGCGCACCACATGGGCTTCACCGACGACCGGCGCCGCATCTGGGCCGGCGGTCTGTCGGACAACCGCATCTGGGTGTTCGACATCGCCGCGAATCCGGCGAAGCCCAAGATCGTGCAGACCATCACCGACCTCGGCGACAAGTCGGGCTTCCTAGGGCCGCATACGTATTACGCCATGCCCGGGCGCATGCTGGTGCAAGGGCTGTCGAACACCAAGGACAAGGGCGGCGTCACCGGCATGGCGCTCTATAACAACCAGGGCAAGTTCCTTGCCGCGCAGCCGATGCCGACGACGAACGGCGGCGATGGCTACGGCTACGACCTGGCGGTGAATCCCAAGAAGAACGTGCTGCTGACCTCGAGCTTCTCCGGCTACGCGAACTACATGCGACCGCTCGGCGAGCTGATCAAGGACGGCGAAGCGATGAAGAAATTCGGCAACACCATGGTGGTTTGGGACCTGAAGGCGCTCAAGCCGCAGAAGGTGCTGGCGGTGCCCGGCGCGCCGCTCGAGATCCGCTGGTCGCTCAATCCGAAGGACAACTGGGCGATCACCGCCGCGGCGCTGACGTCGAAGCTCTGGCTGGTGAAGCAGGAGCAGGGCGAGTGGATCGCCAAGGAAGTCGGCGTAATCGGCGACCCGGCGCAGATCCCGCTGCCGGTGGACATCAGCATCACGCGCGACGGCAAGGGCCTGTGGGTCAACACCTTCATGGACGGCAAGACCCGCTACTTCGACCTCAGCAATCCGGAAGCGCCGAAGCAAACCTACGAGAAAGTGACCGGCAAGCAGGTCAACATGATTTCGCAGAGCTGGGACGGCCGGCGTGTGTACATCACTTCGTCGCTGCTTGCCAACTGGGACAAGGGCGGCGCCGACAACGAGCAGTTCCTGCGCGGCTTCGCCTGGAACGGCAAGGCGCTAGAGCAGAAGTTCGAGGTCGACTTCACGAAGGAGAAGCTCGGCCGCGCGCACCACATGAAGCTCGGCTCGAAAGCGCTCGCCGGCACTTGATCCGCCGTCTCCTGGCTGCCGCTCTGGCCTGCGCCGCGCAGGGGGCGGCGGCCCACCATTTCGAGCTCCTGCCGCCGCTCGAGTTCGAGCCGCCGAAGGTCGGCAGCTATTCGCTATACCACATCATGCCCGCGCCGGAAGGGCGCGTCGTCGGCCTCGACGGCAAGAGCGCGCCGCTCTCGCGCTACACGCGCGGCGAGATCACGGTACTCGGCTTCATCTACACGACCTGCAGCGATCCCGACGGCTGCCCGCTGGCCTACCGCGTTTTCGACGCGCTCAAGCAGGCGATCGTCGATACGCCCTCGCTGCACGGCAAGGTGCGCTTCGTCACGCTCTCCTTCGACCCGGCGCGCGACACGCCCGAGGTG
>DASQAW010000493.1:0-11385 GCA_035635495.1 Burkholderiales bacterium | reverse complement strand
CGTCACGCTGATCCTGGGGGACAACATCTTCTTCGGCCACGATCTCGCGCCGCTGCTCAAGCGCGGCATCGAGCGCGAGCGCGGCGCGACCGTGTTCGCGTACCCGGTGAACGACCCCGGGCGCTACGGCGTGGTCGAGTTCGACGCCGAGGGGCGGGCACTGAGCATCGAGGAGAAGCCCAAGCGGCCGAAGTCGCGCTACGCCGTCACCGGGCTCTATTTCTATGATGCGCGGGTGGTCGACATCGCGGCGCGGCTGAAGCCGTCGGCGCGCGGCGAGCTCGAGATCACGGACGTGAATCGCGCGTACCTCGAGCGCGGCGAGCTCGAGGTGGTGGCGATGAAGCGCGGCATGGCCTGGCTCGACACCGGCACGCACGAGGCGCTGCTCGAAGCGGCCCACTTCATCGAGACGATCGAGCGCCGGCAGGGCCTGAAGATCGCCTGTCCCGAGGAGGTCGCGTATCGCATGGGCTTCATCGACGCCGCGCAGCTCGAGGCGCTGGCACGCAAGCTCGGCAAGAGCGGCTACGGCGAATATCTGCTGCGCGTTCTCTCGGAGCGGCTCTTCTAGCATGGACTTCGTCGACCTGAAGGCGCAGTACCGCGCGCTCAAGCGCGACATCGACGCGCGCATCCAGCGCGTGCTCGACCATGGGCAGTACATCCTCGGCCCCGAGGTGCGCGAGCTCGAAGAGCAGCTGGCGGCGTATACCGGCGCGCGCCACTGCGTCACGGTCGCCTCGGGCACCGAGGCGCTCCTCATCGCGCTGATGGCGCTCGACGTCAAGCCGGGCGACGAGGTGATTACGACCCCTTTCACCTTCGTCGCGACCGCGGAGATGATCGTGCTGCTCGGCGCGCGGGCGGTGTTCGTCGATGCCGAGGAGGACACCGCCAATATCAACGCCGCGCAGATCGCCGCCGCGATCACGCCGCGCACGCGCGCGATCATGCCGGTGTCGCTCTATGGGCAGCCGGCGGACATGGCGGAGATCAACGCGCTCGCCGCGCGCCAGGGCATCACCGTGATCGAGGACGCGGCGCAGAGCTTCGGCGCCACCTACCGGGGCAAGCACAGCTGTGCGCTGTCGCGCATCGGCTGCACGAGCTTTTTTCCCTCGAAGCCGCTCGGCTGCTACGGCGACGGCGGCGCCATCTTCACCGACGACGACGCGCTCGCGCAGGCGATGCGCGAGATCCGGGTGCACGGCCAGAGCGGCCGCTACCAGCACACGCGCATCGGCGTCGGCGGGCGCATGGACTCGATGCAGTGCGCCGTGGTGCTGGCGAAGCTCGCCCGCTTCGGCTGGGAGGTCGAGCGGCGCATCGCGCTCGGTCGCCGCTACGACGAGCTCCTGGCGCCGCTCGCACCGCGCGCGCGGCCGATCAAGGTCAAGGCCGATCGCACGAGCGTCTACGCGCAGTACACCGTGCGCGCCGCCGAGCGCCGGCGCATCGAGGAGGCGCTGAAGGCGCGCGGCATCCCCACGGCGGTGCACTATCCGCTGTCGCTGCACCAGCAGCCCGCCTACGCCGCGCAATACAAAGGGCAGTCGTTTCCCGTCGCCGAGCGGCTCGCGCGCGAGGTGATCAGCCTGCCGATGAGCGCCGACCTGCGCGAAAGCGACCAGGACGCGATCGCCGCGGCGCTCGCCCAGGCGCTGCGCGTGGCGGCATGAAGGTCGCGCGCACCGACATCCCCGACGTGCTCGTGCTCGAGCCGAAGCTGTTTCCGGACGCGCGCGGCCACTTCCTCGAGAGCTACAACCGGCGCCGATTCCGCGAGGCGACGGGCATCGACCCGGAGTTCGTGCAGGACAACCAGTCGTTCTCCGTGCGCAACGTCCTGCGCGGGCTGCACTACCAGATCCGCCAGCCGCAGGGCAAGCTCGTGCAGGTGCTGCTTGGCGACGTCTACGACGTGGTGGTCGATCTGCGCCGCAGCTCGCGCACGTTCGGAAAATGGATGGCAGTGGAGCTCTCGGCCGCCACGCACCGCATGCTCTGGGTGCCGGCCGGATTCGCGCATGGCTTCCTCGCCCGCTCCGAGCATGCGCTCGTGCAGTACAAAGTCACCGACTACTACGCGCCCGAGCACGAGCGCACGCTTCTCTGGAGCGACCGTAAGCTCGCCATCAAATGGCCGCTCGAGCACGATCCGGTGCTGAACGAGAAAGACGCCCGGGGCACTTCGTTCGCCGCGGCTGAACTGTTCGATTGAAGATTCTCCTCACCGGGCACAACGGCCAGGTCGGCTGGGAGCTCGCGCGGCTGCTGCCGGCGCTCGGCCCGGTTCGCAGCACGGGGCGCGACGACCTCGACCTCGCCGACGCCGATGCCGTCCGGCGGCTCGTGCGAGAGTACCGGCCACAGCTGATCGTCAACGCCGCCGCCTACACCGCGGTGGACAAGGCCGAGTCGGAGCCGGACCTGGCGATGCGGGTCAACGGCGTCGCGCCGGGCGTGATGGCGGAGGAGGCGAAGCGGTTGGGCGCCTTGCTGCTCCATTACTCGACCGACTACATCTTCGATGGCATGAAGAACAGCGCCTATCTGGAGGACGACGTGCCAGCGCCGCTCAGCGCCTATGGCCGCACCAAGCTCGCTGGCGAACGCGCCATTCGCGAGAGCGGCTGCCGCCACCTCATCCTGCGCACGAGCTGGGTGTACGGCCCCCGCGGCAAAAACTTCTATCTGACCATCGCCGGCAAAGCGGCGAAAGGCGAAAAGCTGCGCGTGGTTGACGACCAGCGCGGCGTGCCGACGACCAGCGGCTTTCTGGCCGACAAGGCGCTGGCGCTGCTCGCGAAGGAGGCGCGCGGAGTCCTGCACCTGGTCCCCGGCGGCGAGACGACGTGGTGCGGCTTTGGGCGCGAGATCGTGAAGCTGACGAAGTCGCCGAGCGAGGTGCAGCCGATCAAGACCGGCGAATTTCCCGCCGCCGCCCGGCGGCCGGCGAACTCGGTGCTGGACAACCGCAGGGCCAGCGCGCTCCTTGGGGCGCCGATGCCGGATTGGCGCGAGCTCCTATGGACGCTGTGATGCTGGCCAAGGCGATGCGCGATCTGCGCGTCGGTATCCTGAGCGTGCATGTCTGGCCGACGCTCGCCTGGCAGGAGATCCGCCAGCGCTACCGGCGATCGGTGCTTGGGCCGTTCTGGCTGACGATCAGCATCGGCGTGCTGATCGCCGGCATGGGACCGCTCTACAGCCGCCTCTTCGGGCAGGATACCTCGAGCTACTTCCCGCACCTCGCGGTGAGCTTTATCGTGTGGATGCTGCTCGCCAGCCTGATCACCGAAGGCTGCACCAGCTTCATGGTCGCGGAAGGCCTGATCAAGGAAGGCCGAATGCCGCTCACCGTGCACGTGCTGCGAGTGATCTGGAAGAACCTGATCATCTTCGCGCACCACGCCCTGATCCTGGTGATCCTGTTCCTCTTCTATCCGCCGCCCCTGAGCTGGGCGCTGCTGCTCGTGCCGCTGGCGATTCTCGCCATCGCCGTCAACGCCCTGTGGGTCGGGCTCTTCCTCGGCATGCTGTGCGCGCGCTTCCGTGACATCCCGCTCATCATCCAGAGCATCGTGCAGGTCATGTTCTTCCTAACGCCCGTGCTGTGGACGCCCGGGGCGCTCGGGCGCCATGCCTGGGCCGCGCAATGGAACCCGCTCAACCATCTGCTGGAGATCGTCCGCGGGCCGCTGCTCGACGGGCGCGTGGCGGCGACCTCCTGGGCCGCGGTGATCGGCATGGCGCTCGTCGGCTTCGCATTCGTCCTGCCGGTGTTCGCGCGCTTCCGAGCGCGCGTCGCCTACTGGGTGTAACGATGGCGCACATCAGCGTCCAGGACGTGTCCGTCGACTTCCCGATCTACGGCGCGCAAAGCCGCTCGTTCAAGAAGGCGCTGTTCCGGGCGGCGACCGGCGGCATGATCGCGCGCGACCACGATCGCATCGTCGTGCGCGCACTGGACGGCGTGAGCTTCGAGCTGCGCGACGGCGACCGCATCGGCCTGGTCGGCCACAACGGCTCCGGCAAGTCCACGCTGCTGCGCGTGCTCTCGGGGGCCTACGAGCCGGTTCGCGGAACGGTGAACGTCGAGGGACGCATCGCCTCGATGCTCAACATATCGCTCGGCATGGACAACGAGGCGACGGGATACGAGAACATCTTCCTGCGCGGCATAGTGATGGGATTCCGGCCGCGCGAGATCGAGCCGCTGGTCGACGAGATCGTCGCGTTCTCCGAGCTCGGCGACTACATCTACATGCCGATGCGCACGTATTCCAGCGGCATGGCCATGCGCCTCGCGTTCGCGGTGTCGACCTGCGTCAGCGCCGAGATCCTGCTGATGGACGAGTGGCTCTCGGTGGGCGACGCGGAGTTCTCCGAGAAGGCGAAGGACCGCCTCAACAACGTCGTTGGTCAGGCCAAAATCCTCGTCCTCGCGTCGCACGACGAGTCGCTGATAGAGGCGAACTGTAATAAAATCATGCGTCTTTCACACGGGGAATTGACCTCCACCGAGGTCATCGGCTCGTAAGTGGAGCCGTTTCGCAGGGAGTTCGATGAAGATTTTCGTTACCGGTGCCTGCGGCTACAAAGGCACCGTCCTCGTCCCCAAGCTCTTGTCGGCAGGCCACGACGTGGTGGCGTTCGACATCATGTGGTTTGGTAACTTTTTGCAACCTCATCCGCGGCTTCGCGTCATCCAAGGCGACGTCCGCGACATCGACTCGATCGATCTTTCAGGCGTCGACGCGATCATCCACCTCTCCTCGGTGGCCAACGACCCGTGCGGCGATCTCGATCCGAAGCTCACCTGGGAGATCAGCTGCCTCGCGACCATGCAGCTCGCCGACAAGGCGACGCGGCAAGGCGTGAAGCGCTTCGTCTACGCCTCCTCCGGCAGCGTCTACGGCGTGAAGGACGAGCCGCAGGTGACGGAGGACCTGGAGCTCAAGCCCATCTCGGAATACAACAAGACGAAGATGGTCGCCGAGCGCGTGCTGCTCAGCTACGCCGGCGACCTGTGCGTGCAGATCATCCGGCCGGCGACCGTCTGCGGTTATTCGCCGCGCATGCGGCTCGACGTGTCGGTGAACATGCTGACGATGCAGGCCCTGACGCGCGAGCACATCACCGTCTTCGGCGGCCAGCAGACCCGGCCGAACATCCACATCGACGACATCACCGACGTGTATCTCTTCATGCTCCAGCATCCGGAGCACACCGGCATTTACAACGCCGGCTTCGAGAACATCTCGATCATGGAAATCGCCGAGCGGGTGCTGGAGCACGCGCCGGCCAAGATCACGGTCTCGGCTTCGAACGACCCGCGCTCCTACCGTGTGAACTCGGATCGGCTGCTGGCCACCGGGTTCCGCCCGAAGAAAACGGTGAACGACGCCATCAAGGAGCTGGTGCACAAGTTCCGCGCGGGTGAGCTGAAGGACGAGGAACGCTTCCACAATCTGAAATGGATGCAGCGCGAGGTGGTGCGATGAAGCCGAGCGAGGCGCTGCCGCAAGCGCACTTCGCCGGCTACGCTTCGCGGCTTAGCCAAGTGCTGGGCGAAGCCTCCTGGGACGGCGTCGAGGCGTTGGCGCGCGAGCTGCTCGAGTGCTGGCAGCACGGCCGCCAGGTGTTCCTGTGCGGCAACGGCGGCAGCGCCGGGAACGCCATGCACCTCGCCAACGATTTCCTCTACGGCATCTCCAAGACGTTCGGCTCGGGGCTCAAGGTGAACGCGCTGCCGGCCAATGCATCGGTCCTGACCTGCCTCGGCAACGACTGCGGCTACGACCAGATCTTCGCCATGCAGCTCGCCGTGCAGGCGGCGAAGGGTGACGTGCTGATCGTGCTCTCGGGCAGCGGCAATTCGCCGAACATCGTCAAGGCGCTGGAGCAGGCCAAGAAGATGGGCGTGCGCAGCTACGCCGTGCTCGGCTATGGCGGCGGCAAGGCGAAGGCGCTCGCCGACGTCCCGATTCACTTCACCGTGGACGACATGCAGCTCGCGGAGGACCTGCAGCTCATCGTCGGCCACATGATCATGCAGTGGCTCTACGCGCAGCGCGGGGGCGTCAAAGCGCCCCCTGGCTGAATGGCCAGGGTCGCGGTACTGGGCAGCAACTCCTTCGCGGGCGCGGCTTTCGTCGATGCAGCGCTCGCTGCCGGCCACGAAGTGCTTGGCATCAACCGCTCGGCCGAGCCCTCGTCAATATTCCTGCCCTACCGCAAGAACGCCCGCGCATCGGCCTACCGCTTTCTCCAGCTCGATCTGAACCGGGACCTCCAGGCTATCTGCGCGGCGCTGGGCGACTTTGCGCCGGCCTGCCTCGTCGATTTCGCCGGTCAGGGCATGGTCGCCGAAAGCTGGCGTCGGCCGGAGCAGTGGTACGAAACCAACATCTTGGCCAAGGTCAAGTTGCACGACTTCCTGCGGACGCAGCGCGGCTTGGTGAAATACGTGCGCGTCTCGACGCCCGAGGTCTACGGCAGCACGCCCCACCCGATCCGCGAGGAACAGCCCTACGCCCCGAGCACGCCGTACGCCGTCTCGCACGCGGCGATCGACATGAGCCTCAGCGCATTCCATCGCCAGTACGGCTTTCCCGTCGTGCTGACCCGTTTCGCCAATTTCTTCGGCCCCGGCCAGCAGCTCTACCGGATCGTGCCGCGCACCATCATTTACGCCCTGATCGGCCGGCGGCTGAGGCTGGACGGTGGCGGCACGTCGGTGCGCGCGTTCATTCACGCCCGCGATGTGGCCGCAGCGCTCTTGCGTGTCATCGAGACGGGCAGGCCCGGCGAGACGTATCATTTTTCGCCGAATGAGTTCCATACCATACGCAGCGTGGTGGAACAGATATGTACACAGCTGGGCGTGGAGCTCTCGTCCTTCGTCGACGTGGCTCCGGAACGTCCGGGCAAGGATCACGCTTACCTCATGGATGCCTCCCGGGCGCGCGCCGAGCTCGACTGGCAGCCGCGCACCAGCTTTGCCGAGGGCATCCGGCAGACTATCGACTGGGTGAGGGCCAATCTCGACGAAATCCGGCGCCTGCCACTGGAATACGTACACAAACCATGACCTCGCAACGCAATTTCCTGCCGCAGCAGTACGAGGAAACCGGCCGGCTGGCCATCAACCATAACTACCTGCCAAGCCAGTTTGCCGATTACCAGGAGATCCTCGCCAAGATCGCCGAGGTGGTGCGCAAGGGTGATTTCACGCTGGGCACCGAGGTCGACCGCCTCGAGGACGAGTTCGCGTCGCTGATCGGCGCCAAGCATGCGACCGGCCTCGGAAGCGGCACCGACGCGCTGTTCCTGAGCCTGAAGGCGCTGGGAGTCGACAAGGGCGACGAAGTCATTACCACGCCCTATACCTTCTTCGCCACGGTCGGCGCGATCGTCACCGCCGGCGCGCGACCCGTGTTCGTCGACATCGGTGAGGACTACAACATCGATGCGCGCAAGATCGAGGCGGCCGTAACGCCGCGCACGAAAGCAATCCTGCCGGTGCACTGGGCTGGCAAGCCTTGCGACATGGACCCGATCACGGACATCGCGGCGCGCCGAGGCATCGCCGTGGTCGAGGATGCTTGCCATGCAGTCAAGGCGACCTACAAAGGGCGCGGCGCGGGCGTGCTCGGGACCATCGGTTGCTTCAGCTTCCATCCGCTCAAGAATCTGAATGTCTGGGGCGACGGCGGCATCGCAACGACCAATTCCGGGGAGCTCGCTTTGCGGCTGCGCCTGCTGCGCAATCACGGCCTGGTGAACCGCGATGAATGTGCCGTGTTCGCCTACAACTCGCGCCTGGATACGGTACAGGCCGTCGTCGCACGACACCTGCTCGCCAAGCTGGACCACATCACCGAGTCGCGCATCGCCAATGCGGCCTACTTCGACAAGGCGCTCGCCGGCATTCCTGGCATCAGCATTCCGCCGCGCGACTCGCGGATCAAGCAGGTGTACCACCTTTACATCGTGCGCGCCGAGCGTCGCGACGAGCTGCAGAAGTTCCTGATCGCCAACGGTGTGGACGCGAAGGTGCATTACCCCGTGCCGATGCATCTGCAGCCGGCGGCGCGCGATTTCGGCTATAAGCGGGGTGATTTCCCGGTGGCCGAGTCGACGACCGAATCGGTGATTTCGCTGCCGGTGCATGAGTTCATCACCCGCGCCCAGCAGGACCGGGTCGCGGACCTCGTGCGGAGGTTCTATCGTGGATAGAGGACCCGTCACACAGGTGCCGTTCGTCAGCCTGGACCGGCAGTACCTCGACTTGCGCGATGAATTGCACGAGGCGTTCGATCGCGTGGGGCGTAGCGGGATGTACATCATGGGGCAGGAGCTGGAGCGCTTCGAAGCCGAAGCCGCCGCCTTCTGCGGCACGCGCCATGGCCTCGGCGTGGCGAACGGCTCGGATGCGCTATTCCTTATCCTCAAGGCGCTTGGCATCGGACCCGGCGACGAAGTCATCACTTGCCCGAACTCGTTCATCGCCAGCGCGTGGGTGATTGTCGCCGCCGGTGCCAAGCCGGTGTTCGTCGATGCAGCAGACGACTTCAACATCGATCCGGGGCTCCTCGAGCGCGCTATGACCCCGCGCACGCGGGCCCTGATCCCGGTTCATCTGACCGGCCGGCCGGCGCGGATGAAGGAGATCAACGCGGTAGCCGCGCGGCGCGGCCTCGCCGTCATCGAAGATGCGGCACAGGCGATCGGCGCACGCTACGGGGGAGAGCGCGTCGGCTCGCTCGGCACCGCCGCGGGCTTCAGCTTGCACCCGCTGAAGAATCTGGGCGTCTATGGCGACGGCGGCCTGATCACGACCAACGATCGCGCGCTGCACGAGCGTCTCGCCATGCTGCGCAACCATGGCCTGCGCAATCGCGACGAGTGCACGCTGTGGGGCTACAACTCGCGGTTGGATCCGCTGCAGGCAGCGTTCGCTTCGCTGAAGCTGAAACGTCTCGACCGCTGGAACGAGCGCTGCCGCGAGATTGCCCGGCGTTATCGCGAAGGTTTGAAGGACGCGGTTGCCGTGCCGCACGACCGGCCGGAAGAGGAGCCGGCGTATCACAACTTCATCGTCCGGCACGCCCAGCGCGACAAGCTGATGGAGCATCTCGCCAGGCGCGGCGTCGGCACGCGCGTGCACTACCCGATCCCGATTCACCTGCAGGAGTGCGCTCGCGCACTGGGCTATAAACAGGGCGACTTCCCGAACACCGAACTTCAGGCGCGCACGATCCTCAGCCTGCCGATCTATCCCGAGCTGAGCGATGCCGAGATCGCCTACGTCATCGAGTCGGTGCGGAGCTTCGCCTTATAATGCCCATGGGGTCCTACTTCATTTCCGCCGCAGGTCCATGGCTGTAGAACCAGCAAGGCTGCCCATTGCCGAACTCGATCGCCTGGCGCGGACGGCGCGCGCTCGCATCATCGAGAATTCCCACCGCACGGAGACGCCGCATCTCGGCTCCTGCCTTTCCTGCGTCGACATCCTGGTGGCGGCGTATTTCCATACATTGCGCCTGGACACCGCCGACGCGAAGAACCCGGATCGCGACCGCTTCATCCTGTCCAAGGGGCACGGCGCGCCGGCGTTGTTCCAGGTGCTGGCGATGCGCGGCTTCTATCCGCTCTCGCTGCTCGATGACTACGGGCAGGACGGCAGCCTGTTCGCCGAGCATCCGCCGACCCCGGACCATCTGCCCGGCATCGAGGCTGCAACTGGCTCGCTCGGCCACGGCTTGCCGATGGGCCTTGGGATGGCGCTCGCCGGCCGTATCAACGGCCGCAAATACAACACCGTCGTGCTTTCGAGCGACGGCGAATGCAACGAGGGCGTGATGTGGGAAGCGGCCATGCTGGCGCCCTCGCAGTCGGTCGAGCGGCTCTGCGTGGTCGTCGATTTCAACCGCTGGCAGGCGACCGGCCGCAGCGAGGAGATCATGGCGCTCGCGCCGCTGGCGGAGAAATGGCGCGCGTTCGGCTGGACCACGTACGAGACGGACGGGCACGACCTCGCGGGACTGGTGCGGATGCTGTCCGCGCTGCCGGATCCGAGCGGCAAGCCGACGGCCATCATCGCGCACACGGTGAAGGGCAAGGGCGTGTCGTTCATGGAAGACGACAACAACTGGCACTACCGCATCCCGAAGGCCGAGGAGGTCGCGGCGGCGAAGAAGGAGCTCGGGGTGACGGCATGAGGAACGCCTTCGCCGACGAGGTGACGAAGCTCGGTGCCGAGGACCGGCGGGTGGTGCTGCTCTCCGGCGACATCGGCAACAAGCTGTTCGACAAGTTCAAGGACAACGCCGAAGGCCGCTTCTTCAATTGCGGCGTGGCCGAGGCGAACATGATGGGCGTCGCCGCCGGCATGGCCCTGAACGGGCTGCGCCCGGTCGTCTACACCATCACGCCGTTCACGACGACGCGTTGCTTCGAGCAGATCCGCGTCGACGCGTGCTACCACGGCGCGCCCGTCATCATCGTCGGCACAGGCTCGGGGCTCTCGTACGCGGAGCTTGGGCCGACGCACCACTCGCTCGAGGACCTCGCCATTCTGCGGACGCTGCCTGGCATGACGGTGCTCGCGCCTTGCGATGAAGTCGAGCTGCGCGCGTTGCTGCGCGGTGCATTGCAGCTCGACGGCCCGGCTTACATGCGCATCGGCAAGAAGGGGGAGCCGATACTTCATGCCAAGGGAACGGCGCTGCGGATCGGCAAGGCGGTCACGCTGCGGGAGGGCTCCGACCTCTGCCTGATCGGCGCCGGAACCATCCTCTCGGAAGTCATGAAGGCGGCGGACCTGCTCGCTCGCGACGGTGTGCGCGCCCGCGTGGAGAGCTTTCATACCGTCAAGCCGCTCGACGGAGAATGCCTCGCCGAGCTTTTCGGCCGCTACCCGCTGGTGGCGGTGGTCGAGGAGCACGGCCTGATCGGCGGCCTTGGCGGCAGCATCGCCGAATGGCGCGCGCGCCAAGATGGTCGGCTGGCGCGCATGCTGTGCTTCGGCGCCACAGACAGCTTTCTGCACGAAATCGGCTCGCAGGACTATGCGCGGCGCCACTACGGCATCGACGGGGCGACCATCGCCTCGCGCGTGCGCGCGGCGCTGCGGCCGGTCTAGGCCGCCGGAGGCATGCGGCTCGGCCTGGATTTCGACAACACCATCGTCAGCTACGACGCGCTGTTCCACAAGGTTGCGCTCGAAGGCGGTTTGATCCCCGCGGATCTAGCGCCGACCAAGCTGAAGGTTCGCGATTACCTGCGCAGCCAGGGGCGCGAACAGACCTGGATCGAAATGCAGGGCTACGTCTACGGCGCGCGCATGGCGGAAGCCGAGATGTACCCGGGCGT
>DASQAW010000492.1:0-1624 GCA_035635495.1 Burkholderiales bacterium | reverse complement strand
GGCCGCGGCCTTTTCGACCAGGCGCCGGCCGCGCTCCTCGAGCGCCGCAGCGATATCCGTCACGGCGGCGCCGCCCGAGAGGCCGGTCAGCATGGCGTTGTGGACGTCGACCACGTGGACCAGCTGCAGCCGAGCTTTCTGCGCCTTGGCGAAGCCGATCGCTTCGCGCAGGCCGCGGTTCGACGTCGGGGTGCCATCGATCGGAACGAGGATGCGTTTGTAGGCCATGCCAACTCCTATGCAGCGAGCGCCGAATTGCTCCGTGTCCATCACGGCGGCAAAGATGGCGCCGGCGTTTGTCATTTTCATGCGGCTTCTTCTTTTTATATGACGTTTGTCATATTCAAGCGCAAAAAACTCGGCCGGCAACGGCCGCGCGGATCACCGCGCGCGCCGGCATTGCGCTCGCGGGTCTGTTCTTTCTTTGAAGTGCCTTTGGCTCTCGCCATATGACGCATATCATCTTTTTTTGCCCAAGCCGTTGTCGAGCCGGAGGGCGAGCGCCCATCGACGAGCTCTACGAGCGCGTGCTCCAGGTGACGCTCCAGGTGCTCGTGAATTAGGCAAGCGCAGGTATGCTGCGCGCATCGCAGCCGCGCGCACCAGCAGCTTCCCGCTCCCCGCCGCGTTCATCGCCGGGGCGATTGCGCTCGCCGCGGTGCTCGCGATCTACGGCGGCGCGCTACGCTATCCGCCGCTCTTCGACGACGCGCATCTCGGCTCGCTGACGCTCGGCTTCGGCACGCCGCGCTGGCTCGCGCAGGGGAGCTTCGTCCTGATCGGCGGCGATGTCGTGTGGCAGCGGCTGGCCAACCTCGAGCTGCACTTCGCGACCGCGCTCCTGCTCTGCGGGTTCCTCGCCCGCCTGTTCGCGGCGGTGCAGGACAAGGAAGGCGACGCGCTCGTGCTCGCTTTCTTCGGCGCGCTGTGGTTCCTGGTGCACCCGGTGGCCGTGTACGGCGTGGCCTACCTCGCGCAGCGCTCGATCATCCTCGCCACGCTCTTCTCCATCGCGGCGCTCTGGTGCGTGCTCGAGGGACTGCTGCGGCGCGCGCCGCTCTGGCATGCAGCCGCGCTCGCCGCGTATTTCCTCGCGCTTTCCTCCAAGGAGGCGGCCGTCGCGCTGCCCGCGGTCGCGGCCGCGCTCGCCGTGCTGCTGCGCGAGCGCACGGGCCCATCGCGCGCGTTCTGGTGGGCGCTCGCCGGGTGCGCCGCGCTCGCGGCCGCCGTGATCGTCCAGCGGCGCGACCTGCTTGGCGCGCTGTACGAGCCGCTCGCGCCGGAAGTGCTCGCGCGCATGGCCGTAGATCCCACGGTCCTCTATCCGCTTAGCGTCAGCAATCAGGCGACGCTCTTCTTCCGCTATCTCGGCACCTGGCTCGTGCCCTGGCCGGGATGGATGTCGGTCGACGTGCGCACCGCCTTCCCGCGCGAGCTCGTAGGCTGGCACCTGCTCGGCTTCCTCGCATGGCTCGCGTACGGGGCGCTCGCCGCGCGCCTGCTCTGGCGCGGCGGGCGCGCCGGGCTCGCCGGCTTCGGCCTGCTCTTTCCATGGCTGCTCGCCCTCACCGAGCTCGCCGCGGTGCGTATCCAGGAGCCCTTCGTGCTCTACCGCAGCTACCTT
>DASQAW010000491.1:0-4418 GCA_035635495.1 Burkholderiales bacterium | reverse complement strand
TCGCACCAAGGACTTCGACACGCATGTGCTGGCCGGCCAGATCAGCTGGTCGCCCAACGACCGCGACGGCGTGAAGGAGGTGGCGGTCGCCGGCTTCGTCAAGGGCAAGCCCACGGTGCTGAAGGCCTGGGGGAAGCCGCTCTAACCTAGGTGTTCGCGCTGCAACTCGCCCTGAGCGGGCTCGCCCAGGGCGCCATCTACGCGCTGGTGGCGCTGTCGATGTGCGTGGTCTACCGCGCCACCACGATCGTCAACTTCGGCCATGGCGACCTCGTCATGGCCGGCGCTTTCGTCGTCTACCTGCTGGCCGTGCTCGCCGGCCTGCCGTTCCTCGCCGCGGCCACCCTCGCAGTCGTGCTGCTGTTCATATTGGGACTGTTGATCGAGATCGGCCTGATCGAGCGCATCAAGGCCGGCCCGCACATCGGCTTCGCGCTGATGTGCATCGCCTTCGGTTACCTGCTGCGCGGCATCGCGCGCGCCGTGTGGGGGCGGGAGGTGCTGCCGATGCCGAGCGTCTTCAATTTCCCGCCGGTGTTCCTGGGCGAGCTGGTGATCACCGCCGATGCACTGGTCATCTTTGCCGCCGTCGGCCTCCTGCTCGCCGCGTTCTTCGCGGTCTTCTACCGCAGCTCCGCCGGGCGGGTCATGCAAGCGCTCTGCCAATCCGAGCGCGGCGCCGCGCTGGTCGGCATCAACGTGCGCGCCTTCCATGGCGTGATGTGGGGCGTCGGCGCAGCGCTCGGCGCGGTGGGTGGCGTGCTGCTCGCCCCGATCACGCTGCTGCATCCGGGTCTCGGCGCGAGCTTCCTCATCAAGGGATTCGCCGCCATGACGCTCGGCGGCTTCGGCTCGTTCGGCGGCGCGGTGCTGGGCGGGCTGATCCTCGGCGTGGCCGAGCAGCTGGTCGGCGGCTACGTCTCGACCAAGCTGATCGACATCACCGCGTACCTGGTGATCATCCTGGTGCTCGCCTTGCGGCCGAACGGCCTTTTCGGCCGGGCCATCGCGGAGAAGGTTTGAGGTTCTACCTCATCCCGCTCGCCGCGGCCGCGATCCCGCTGGTCGCCAATCCGTACACGCAGTTCATGGTCAACCTGATGCTGGTGTACATCCTGGTGGCGGTCGGCTTCAACCTGGTGCTCGGCAACCTGGGCCAGCTCGCCTTTGCCAACACCGCGCTCTTCGGCATCGGCGCGTACACGGCCGCGATGCTGATGGCGCACGCCGGCTGGCCGTTCTGGCTGGTGATCCTCCCCGCCGGTCTGGCGGGCGCCGCGGCGGGATTTCTCGCGAGCGTCACCGCGCTGCGCGGCATCCGCGTCTATTACCTGGCGATCGTGACGCTCGCGTTCGGCGAGCTCCTGCGCTGGAGCTATATCCACGGCGAGCGCGTCACCGGCGGCACCGACGGCCTGGCCGTGCCGCGCGCCGATTTCTTCGGCATCGCGCTCGACAGCGAGACCGCACGCTTCTACGTCTTCCTGCTGATCGTCACCGTGCTCGTCAAGGCGGTGTCGAATCTCCTGCGCTCGAGGATCGGGCGCGCCATCGTGGCGATCCGCGACAACGAGCTCGCCACCGCCTCGCTTGCCATCCCGACGGGGCGCTACATCGTTCTCGCGTTCGCGCTTTCGGGGTTCGTGGTCGGCATCGCCGGGAGCCTCTTTGCGGTGCTCATCGGCCGCGTCATTCCGGAAAGCTTTGGCCTGATCGAGCTCATCCTGCATTTCGCCATGGTGCTGGTCGGCGGCCTGGGCAGCCTCTTCGGCAGCGTGCTCGGCGCCGTGGCGCTCACCGCGCTGCCCGAGTTCTTCCGCCGCTTCCCGGGCATGTACGAGATGTTCTTCGGCGCGCTCCTGATCGTGTTCCTGCTGGCACAGCCGCGCGGCCTGGCGGCGCTCGCCGCGCGCTGGTGGCCGCAGCTGCGCGACCGCTACTACCGGGACCGCTGATGCTTGAACTGAAGGACGTCAGCGTGAGCTTCGCCGGACTGCAGGCGCTGAGCCAGGTCAGCCTCAGCGCGCGCGCCGGCGAGGTACGGGCGCTGATCGGCCCGAACGGTGCGGGGAAGACGACGCTCTTCAATGCGATCACCGGTTATGTGCCGATAGCGAGCGGTGCAATCATGCTGAACGGCGCGCCCATCCAGGGACTTTCACCGCATGAGATCGCAGCGCTCGGCGTGCGCCGCACCTTCCAGAACGGCGGTCTCTTCGGCGAGCTGACCGCGCTCGAAAACGTGCTCGCCGGCCTGCATTCGCGCATCGACGCGAGCTTCGCCGGGATCCTCTTCGGCACGCGCGCGGCGCGCGACGCCGAGCGCGCGGCGGTGGCGCGCGCGCGGGAGCTCCTGCGGACGCTCGGCGTGGCGCATCTTGCCGACCAGCCGGTGAAATCGATGTCGGGCGGGCAGCAGCGCACCATCGAGATCGTGCGCGCGGTCGCCGCCGAGCCGCCGCTCCTGCTCCTCGACGAGCCCGCCGTGGGACTCGCGCCGCCACTGCGCGCACAGCTCGTCGAGCTTATCCGGCGGCTCGCTGGACAGATGGGGATCGCCGTGCTTCTGATCGAGCACGCGGTCGACCTCGTCATGGCGGCGGCCGATGCCGTCGCCGTCTTCAACGGCGGCATCAAGATCGCCGAAGGCACGCCCGCGGCGATCCGCGCCGACCCTGCGGTGCTCGAGGCGTACCTCGGCCATGGCTGAGCCGCTCCTGCAGGTGAGCGGCCTGCGCGTCGCCTACGGCGCGCGCGAGATCCTGCGCGGCGTGGACTTCGCGCTGCACGAGGCCGAGTCGGTCGCGCTGCTCGGCCCGAACGGCAGCGGCAAGTCGACCTGCCTTAACGCCATCTCGGGCTTTGCGCCGATCGTCGGCGGCGAGGTCCTGTTCGGCGGCGTGAATATCTCCGGCTGGCCGGCGCATCGCCTCGTGCGCCAGGGCATCGTGCAGGTCTCGCAGTCGCGCGATCTGTTCCCCGACCTCACGGTCGAGGACAACCTGGCGCTGGGCGCTTACACGCAGCAGGGTGCGGATGCCGGCGAAATTTATGCGCTCTTCCCGCGTCTCGCCGAGCGGCGCGGGCAGATGGTGCGCACGCTGTCCGGCGGCGAGCAGCAGATGGTCGCGATCGGGCGCGCGCTCGCGAGCCGGCCGCGCGTCATGCTGCTGGACGAGCCCTCGGGCGGCCTCTCCCCGCAGCTCGTCGCGGAGACGGCGCGCACCTTGAGCGCGCTGCGCGGCCGCGGCCTCACCCTGCTGCTGGTCGAGCAGAACCTCGGCCTCGCTCTGAAGGCGGCGGATCGCTATCTCGTGCTGCGTGACGGCGTCGTGGCGCAGGGCGGCGCGGTGCGCGAGCTCGCCGGCGACTATAACGATCTCGTACGCGCGATCTACCTGTGAGCTAGCGCGAGCCGCCGCGGTCCTTCTTCGAGTACACGTTCGGGTCCCACTCGGTGTCGTAGCGCACCATGCGCCCGCCCTCGTCCATCGTGACGTGCAGCAGCTTCCAGATGCCGATGTCCTGGTAGCGGTACGTCCAGACGGTGGTGCCGTTGGCATATTGGTTGCGGATGTAGGCCGGCCCGACGACGCCGATGACCTGGTCGAGCGTCATCCCCTGGCGCAGGTTGGCGAAGTTCTGCTCGGTGAGCAGATTGCGCACCTCGAGCACGCGATCATCAGGGGCGAAGGTGACGCGGTCGGTGTAGTAGGGCTGGCGCGAGTAGTCCCAGTACACGCTGCCGTCCACGAGCTTGCCCACGGTGGTCGGCTTGCCGACGTGCGCGGCGACGTCGCTGCTCGACATGCCCGGCGACACCGCGCGATAGACGTCCGTGGCGCAGCCGGCGAGCACGGCGGCGCAGACGGTGGCGAGTATGCGTTTCATGGCAGCTTGTAGCCCTTCTCCTTCAGCGCCTTGTCGACCCAGCCGCGGTCGACCGTGCCGGCCTGGATCTGTTTCATCGCCGCTGTTTCCTTCTCGAGGATCCCTTTCGCCGAGGCCAGCACGCGCTCGGCTTGCTCCTGCGGAATGGCGACCAGGCCGTCGGCATCGCCGACGATGATGTCGCCGGGATACACCGGCATCCCGCCCATCATGATCGGCACGTTGATCTCGCCGGGGCCGTTCTTGTAAGGCCCGCGGTGCGTGACGCCGGCGGCGAACACGGGGTACGTTCCGGCGCCGATCTCGGCGGAGTCGCGGATCGCGCCCCAGATGACGATGCCGGCGACGCCGCGCTGCTTCGCGCGCGACATCATCAGCTCGCCGATGATCGCGTTGTCGAGCACGCCGCCCGCATCGACGACGATGACGTCGCCGCGCTGCGCCGCGTCGAGCGCCTTGTGCACGAGCAGGTTGTCGCCCGGCGCCGTCTTCACCGTATAGGCCGGCCCGGCGAGCTTGCCTTCCTT
>DASQAW010000490.1:0-3688 GCA_035635495.1 Burkholderiales bacterium | reverse complement strand
CGGTTCACGAAGCGGTACGGCCCGCGCGCGTAGGACGGGCTCGTGAACGGCATGGCGAATGCGCGTTCGCGGATCTCGCCGATTCTCATGCGTGCGCTCCCGCCGCGGCCGGCGCCGGCGTGCGCCGGGACTTGAAGACCTTCTCGGTGATGAACACGTAGAACATCGGCACGAGGAGCGGCGCGAAGAAGGTCGCGGTCAGCATGCCGCCGATCACGCCGCGGCCGACCGCGTTCTCGCTCGCGGAGCCGGCGCCGCTGGCGATGGCGAGCGGCAGCACGCCGAGCACGAACGTAAGCGAGGTCATGAGGATCGGCCGCAGCCTGAGGTGTGCCGCCTCGGCGGCCGCCTCGATGGCGGATTTGCCGTGCGCCTGCAGCTCGCGCGCGAATTCCACGATGAGGATGGCGTTCTTCGCCGAGAGGCCGATGGTTACCAGCAGCCCGATGTGGAAGAACACGTCGTTTTCGAGGCGGAGAAGCAGCGCGGCGGCGAGCGCGCCGAAGACGCCAAGGGGCACGACCATGATCACCGCGATCGGAATGGTCCAGCTTTCGTAGAGCGCGGCGAGCGCGAGGAACACGACGATGATGGAGAGCGCGTAGAGCACCGGCGCCTCGCTGCCGGCCTTGATTTCCTCGAGCGACACGCCAGTCCATTCGTAGCCGACGCCAGCGGGGAGCTTCTGCGCGAGGCGCTCCATCGCCGCCATGGCCTGGCCGCTCGACTTGCCCGGAGGGGCCTCGCCCAGCAGCTCCACGGCGGAGACGCCGTTGTAGCGCTCGAGCTTCGGCGAACTCCAATCCCAGCCGCCGGTGGCGAACGCGGTGAACGGAACCATGCTCGCGACGCTCGCGGGGTTGGCGTTTGCCGAGCGCACGAAAAGCAGCCGCAGGTCCTCGGGCTTCATGCGGAACGGCGCATCCGCCTGCACGTACACCTTCTTGATGCGGCCGTCGGCGTCGCGGAAGTTGTTGATGTACTTCGAGCCCCAGGCGATGGCGAACGTGTTGTCGACGTCCGCGAGCCTCACGCCGAAAGCGGCCGCCTTCTCGCGGTCCACCTGCACCTTGTAGCTCGGGTTATCGGGCATGCCGTTCGCGCGAACCCGCGCGAGGTCGGGATCGCGCCGCGACAGGTCGAGCAGCTGGTTGCGCGCCTCCATGAGGCTTGCGTGGCCGACGCCGCCGCGGTCGACGAGCTGTAAGTCGAAGCCCGACGCCGTGCCGAGGCCGGGGATCGCCGGCGGGTTGAAGGGGAAGATCAGCGCGTCCGGGTCCTGGGCGAAATGCTGCGCGGTGCGCCGGAGCACGGCCTGAGCCTTGAGCTCGGGCCGCTTTCTTTGCGACCAGTCCTTGAAACGCATGAAGATGAAGCCCTGGCTCTGCCCGCGGCCGGCGAAGTTATAGCCGCTCACCTCGAAGACCGCATCGATCGCCGCGCCCTCTTGGTGGACCAGGTACTCGGCCACGTCGGAGAGCGCCTTGTCGGTGCGCGACTGCGTCGCGCCGATCGGCGCCTGCACCAGGACGTAGGCGACCCCCTGGTCCTCGTCTGGCAGAAACGAGGTTGGGATCTTGAGGAAGAGCAGGGCCACCGCCGCGGTCACCGCGCCGAACACGATGAGCCAGCGGCCGAAGCGCTCGATCACGCGGCGCACGCCGCCCACGTACTTGTCGCGTCCGCGCTCGAAATTGCGGTTGAACCAGGCGAAGAAGCCGCGCTTGGGCCCGTGCCCCGGCGTGAGAATCAGGGAGGCGAGCGCGGGGGTGAGCGAAAGCGCGACTAGCACCGAGAGCACCATCGCCGAGACGATGGTGAGCGAGAACTGGCGGTAGATCGCGCCCACCGAGCCGCCGGAGAACGCGACCGGCACGAACACGGCGGAGATCACCACCGCGACGCCGAGCAGCGCGCCGGTGATCTGGTCCATGCCTTTCTTGGTCGCTTCGCGCGGCGAGAGCCCTTCCTCGCTCATGATGCGCTCGACGTTCTCGACCACGACGATGGCGTCGTCCACCAGGAGGCCGATCGCCAGCACGAGGCCAAACATCGTCAGCACGTTGATGCTGAACCCCGCGGCGGCCATGACGCCGAAGGTGCCGAGGAGCACCACCGGCACGGCGATGGTCGGAATGAGGGTGGCGCGCAAGTTCTGCATGAAGAGGTACATGACGAGGAACACGAGCGCGACGCCCTCGAGCAGCGTCTTCACCACCTCCTCGATCGACAGGCGCACGAACGGCGTCGTGTCGTACGGGTAGACCACCTCGACGTTCTTCGGAAAGAAAGGCTTCAGCTCGTCGATCTTGGTGCGCACCGCGTTCGCGGTAGCGAGCGCGTTGGCGCCGGAGGCGAGCTGGATCGCTACCGCGGCGGCCGGCTGGTGGCTGAAGCGCGCGTCGTTGTAACGCGCGCTGAGGTCGTAGTTCTCCGCGCCGAGCTCGACGCGCGCGACGTCGCGCAGGCGCACCTGCGAGCCGTCCGCGTTCACTCTCAGGAGTATGTTGCGGAACTGCTCGGGGGTGCGCAGCAGGCTCGCCTCGTTGATCGCGGCCGTGAGCTGCTGCGTCGCCGGCGCCGGGGTGCCGCCGAGCCGGCCGCCGGCGATCTGGACGTTCTGCGCCGTGATGGCGTCCGCCACGTCGACCGGCGTCAGGCCGTAGCTGTTCAGCCGTTGCGTGTCGAGCCAGATGCGCATGGCGTGCTGCGCGCCGAACACGAGGGCGTTGCCCACGCCGTCGATCCGGCTCACGGGATCCTGGACCTTCGAAACCAGGAAATCGGCGATGTCGCCCTGCGTCATGCTGCCGTCGCTCGAGACGAAGCCGAAGGCGACCAGGAAGCCGCTCGTCGCCTTCGAGACCGTGATGCCCGCCTGCTGCACGACGACGGGCAGCAGCGGCGTCGCGAGCTGCAGCTTGTTCTGCACCTGCACCTGCGCGATGTCGGGATTGGTGCCGGCGGCGAAGGTGAGCGTGATCGTCGCGTTGCCGGTGTCGTCCGAGCTGGACGAGAGGTAGAGCAGATGATCGAGGCCCTTCATCTGCTGCTCGATCACCTGCACCACGGTGTTCTCCACCGTCTCGGCGGAAGCGCCCGCGTAGGTCGCGGTGACCTGGATGGTCGGCGGCGCGATCTTCGGGTACTGCTCGAGCGGCAGGCCCGTGATCGACAACGCCCCCGCCAGCATGATGAGGAGCGCGATGACGATCGCGAAGATCGGGCGCTCGATGAAGAACTTTGCCATGGCTCGCTCCGCTTAGTTCGCCTGTGCGATCTGCACGGCTGCGCCGGGTTGTACGCGTTGCGCGCCACCGACGATCACGCGATCGCCGTCCTCGAGTCCGCTCTCGACGATCCAGCGGTCGCCGTGCGTGCCCGCGAGCTGGAGCCTGCGCACGGCCACCTTGCCGTCGGACCCGACGACCAGGGCCGTGGCGTGGCCTTGCGGGTCATGCGTGACGCCGACCTGCGGCACGAGGAACGCGTCGCGCACCCCTTCCTCGACCCGGGCACGAACGAACATGCCGGGGAGCAGGATGCCGTCGGGATTCGGGAAGAGCGCGCGCACGGTGACCGATCCGGTGGACTGATCCACCGTGATGTCGGTGAACAGCAGCGCTCCGCGGCGCGTGTACTCCGTGCCGTCCTCGAGGACCAGCGTGACCTTCGCCCGATCGGGGCC
>DASQAW010000489.1:0-21664 GCA_035635495.1 Burkholderiales bacterium | reverse complement strand
TACTCGGAAGCGAGCGTGATGTTGCCGGTGACCGGCGGCGGCGGAGGAGTGGCCGCGGCTTGCTGCGCCGTGCTCGGAGTCGATATCGAGGCCGATGCCGCCGCAAACGCGAGTGGCAGGACTAACTTGCGCATTTGATGCTCTCCCTGAGGGTGGATGGAACTTGCCCCCGACAGTTAGCATCTCCTGTGCCACGCCATTTCCATACGCATTCTCAATTACTTACCGCGTTGCGGCAAATAGACCGCCCTACACTGGTGCATGGCGCCGCCGCGCTCGCCCAGCGATGGTGCGGGCGGCGATGCTAAGGTCGCGCGATGGCTGAAAGAACACTGTTCGAGGATTTGAGCGAGCGGATCAACGAGGCCCTGCGCAATTCACCCGCGCAGGACATCGAGAAGAACCTGCGGGTGCTGCTCGCGAGCTGGTTCGACCGGATGGATCTCGTCCTGCGCCAGGACTTCGATACCCAGAAGAAGCTGCTCGAGCAGGCCCAGGCCAGGCTCGCCGCGCTGGAAGCCCGTGTGGACGAGCTCGAGCGCGCAGCCCGAGCCAAGCCCCGCGCGTAAACCGGTCCGCGCCCGAGGCGTTGCTCGCTTTGGGAGAGACGTGGGCCAATGACAGTCGCTACCGTGGCGAGCCGGGCGCTCGCCGGCGTCGACGCGCCTGAAGTGACCGTCGAAGTTCACCTCGGGCCGGGGCTACCCGCGTTCCATATCGTCGGACTACCCGACGCGGAAGTGCGCGAGGCGCGCGATCGCGTGCGCGCCGCGCTCAATCACGCGCATTTCGAGTTTCCGGCCCGGCGCATCACCGTCAATCTCGCGCCGGCGGAGCTGCCGAAGGACTCGAGCCGCTTCGATCTTCCCATCGCGCTCGGCATCCTCGCGGCGAGCGGGCAGCTCGCGCCGGAGGCGCTCGGCGGGCACGAATTCGCCGGCGAGCTCTCGCTCACCGGCGAGCTGCGGCCGGTGCGCGGCGCGCTCGCGATGGCACTGTCAGCGCGCAGCGCCGGGCGTGCTTTCGTGCTGCCGGAAGGCAACGCGCCCCAAGCCGCGCTCGCGGAGGGCGCACGCATCCTGCCGGCGAAGTCGCTCCTCGAGGTCGTCGGACATTTCGCCGACGAGACAAAGCTGCCGGAGTACAGTACGAGCACGCCGGTCGTCGCCCCGGCCTACCCGGACTTCAACGAAGTGAAAGGCCAGCAGCAAGCGAAGCGAGCGCTGGAAGTCGCCGCCGCCGGGGGTCATAGCGTGCTGATGATCGGGCCGCCCGGGACCGGCAAGTCGATGCTCGCCGCGCGTTTTCCCGGCATCCTGCCGCCTCTTTCGGAGGCCGACGCGCTCGAGGTGGCTGCGGTGCATTCGGTGTCGATCAGCGGCTTCGAAGCGGCGCGCTGGGGACAGCGGCCGTTCCGGGCGCCGCATCACAGCGCTTCGGCCGCAGCGCTCGTCGGCGGCGGCAACCTGCCGCGCCCCGGCGAAATCTCGCTCGCGCATCACGGCGTTCTGTTTCTCGACGAGCTGCCCGAGTTCGACCGCGACGTGCTCGAGGCGCTGCGCGAACCGATCGAGAGCGGACGCGTGGCGATTTCACGCGCCGCGCGGCAGGTGCAGTTTCCCGCGCGCTTTCAGCTCATCGCCGCGATGAATCCGTGCCCGTGCGGTCATTGCGGCGATCGCAGCGGCCGCTGCCGCTGTACGCCGGAGCGCATCGCGCGTTACCGCGGCCGCATCTCAGGGCCGCTCGCCGACCGGATAGACATCAAGCTCGAGGTGCCCGCACCGCGCGAAGCCGAGCTGGTGGCGCCGGCGGCGAGCGAGTCCTCCGGTGCCATCGCCGCACGCGTCGCGCGGGCGCGCGACGTGCAGCTGCTGAGGCAAGGCAAGCCCAATGGGCTGCTCGGCACGCGGGAGATCGACCGCCACTGCGCCACCGGGCGCGAAGGCGGCGAGCTCCTGCGCCACGCGCTCGCCCGGCTGCTCCTCTCGGCGCGCGCCTACCACCGTGTGCTGCGGGTGGCGCGCTCCATCGCGGACCTCGCCGGCGCGGCCGCGATCGGCGCCGAGCACGTTGCCGAAGCAATACAGTACCGGCGTCTCGATGCTAGCTTCTAGGCCTGGATGGCCACCTACGCAATCGGCGACGTACAGGGCTGCTTCGATGAGCTGCAAGCGCTGCTAGCCGAGCTCCGCTTCGGCAAAGCCGACCGGCTCTGGTTCGTCGGCGACCTGGTCAACCGCGGTCCGAAATCGCTCGACGTGCTGCGCTTCGTGAAAGGCTTGGGCGAGCGGGCGGTCACCGTTCTCGGAAACCATGACCTGCACCTCGTCACCCAGCACGAGGGCTTCGAGCGCTCGCGCAAGGACGACACGTTCGGCGACGTGCTCGCCGCGCCGGATCGGCGCGAGCTGGTCGACTGGCTGCGCAGGCGGCCGATGATGCACGCGGGCGATGGTTGTGCGATGGTGCACGCGGGGCTGCTGCCGCAATGGAACGTCGAGAAAGGGCTCGCGCTCGCGGCCGAAGCCGAGTCCGCGCTCTCCGCGCCGGGCTATCGCGAGTTCCTCGTCAACCTGTACGGCAGCAAGCCCGACCGCTGGGACGATTCGCTCACCGGATGGGATCGGCTGCGCGCCATCGTGAACGCCATGACGCGCCTGCGCTTCTGCACGCGTGAAGGAAAGATGGATTTCGGCACCAAGGGCACCCGGCCCCCGAAGGGCTACCAGCCCTGGTTCGATCTGCGGCCGAGGGGAGAGAAGCAAACTATCCTCTTCGGTCACTGGTCCGCCCTTGGGCTGAAGCTCACCGAGCGCGTCGCCGGACTCGACAGCGGTTGTGTTTGGGGCGCTCGACTCAGCGCGCTGCGACTGGAAGACCGGAAGCTGTTCCAAGTACCATGCCGCGGCTACCAGGCCGCAGGAGGGGAATGATGAGCAGCTGCGTGTTTTGCCGCATCGTCGCCAAGGAAATTCCGGCGGCCGTGGTCTACGAGGACGAGCAAACGCTCGCCTTCATGGACGCCGGGCAGGTGAACCCGGGCCATGTGCTGGTCGCGGCGAAGGGCCATGCGGAGAACCTGTACGAATTGAACGACGCCCAGGCGAGCGCGCTGCTGCGCGCGGCCGCGCGTGTGGCGCGCGCGATCCGGGAAGCGTACCAGCCGCAGGGACTATCGGTGTACCAGGCGAACGGGAAAGCGGCGTGGCAGACCGTGTTCCACTACCACATGCATCTAGTGCCGCGCCATGAAGGCGACGGCATGGCGCTCACCTGGCCGGCGAAGAATCCGCCGCGCGAGAAGCTCGGCGAATACGCCGCGGCGATCCGGAAAGCGCTCGGCTAGGGCGTCAGCCTCTCCAGGGTGTATAGCCGAAGGCGCGCCGGAAGCGCGCCTCGATCTCCTCGCGCCGGGGCGCATGGTTCTGCGCGCCGCGGCTCGCGATCTTGATCGCTCCCATCAATGAGCCGAGCTTGCCCGTGCTCGGCCAGTCCCAGCCGTGCGAGATGCCGAAGAGCAGCCCGGCCCGATAAGCGTCGCCGCAGCCGGTCGGATCCACCACTGCCTCGGCTTCGACACATGGAATTTCGTGGCGTTGACCGTTTGCGAAAATGACCGAGCCCTTCGCTCCCATGGTGTAGACGAGCGCCTTCACTTCACGCGCCAGCTGCTCGAGGCTGCGCCCGGTGCGCTCTTCCAGCAGCTTGCCCTCGTAGTCGTTGACGGCTACGTACTCGGCGAGCCGCACGAACTCGGCCAGCTCCTGCGCCGAGAACATGGGCAGCCCCTGCCCCGGGTCGAACATGAAGTCGATGCCGTGCTCGGCGCATTCGCGGGCGTGCTGCAGCATGCCCTCCTTGCCGTCCGGCCCGATGATCGCCAAGCGCGCGCCGAGCGAGCCGCCGATGTGGTTCTCGTGGGAATGGTTCATCGCCCCGGGATGAAAGGCGGTGATCTGGTTGTCGTCGAGGTCCGTAGTGATGAAGGCCTGCGCGGTGAACTGTCCGGGGATCCGTTTCAGGAGCTCCGAGCCGATGCCAAGGCCGCGCAGCCGCTCGAGGTACGGCCCGACGTCCTCGCCCACCGTCGCCATCAGCAGCGCATCCTCTCCTAGGAGCTTGAGGTTGTAGGCGATGTTGCCCGCGGTGCCGCCGAACTCGCGGCGCATCTCCGGCGTCAGGAAGCAGACGTTCAGGATGTGCAGCTGGTCCGCGAGCAGATGGTTACGGAAGCGGTCCGGAAACACCATGATGGTGTCGTAGGCGATCGAGCCGGTGACGAGGATTTTCATGCGGGGTAGAAGAGGTATAAGCGATAACCGGTGGCGCGCGTGCGGCCGGTGTCGAGGAAGATGCGCAACGGCGCCTCGGCGCCGCCCGCGATCCCCTGGTACGCGAGCTCATCGCGGCGCGCCTGCTCGAGATAGTCCCGCGGCGCGAGCACGCGCCGCAGCAGCGGCCGGTCGGCTTCGTCCGTCAGGGTGAGCTCGAGCGCCGGGTAATCCTGCGGGAAGCGCGCGCGGTTGCGGATCACGGCGTTGAGCACGATCACGCCCTCGCGCCGCGTATCGGCCTGGAGCTCGGAGGAATCGATGCTCATCAGCTCCGGCCGGCGCGGCAGCGGCACCTCGCAGCCGAACGGGCGGCATAGCGTGCGCAAGGGCTCGCGCGCCTCCGGCGCGGCCGCGGCGAGCTCGGCGCGGAAGCGGTAGGCGAATTGCGCGGCGATGGCCAGGGTCGCCAATGCCGCTGCGGCGCCCCATAGCCAACGCGCGCGTCGCGAGGGCCGCTCATCGGCGAGGAAATCCGGGATCGCCTGCGCGCTGGCGTCCGCGGCGGCCTCCGCCGGACGGCGTCCCGGATCGAACAGGCCAAGCTGCGGGGATGGCTCGAGCGCGAGGCGCTCTCCGCCCTCCTCCACCAGCGCGGCCACGCCGTTGAATACGCCGCCGCATTTGCCGCAGCGCACGGTCCCCGAATGCGCCGCGAGCTGCGAGCTCTGCACGCGAAAGGCGGTGCCGCAGACCGGACAGCGCGTGATCAGGCTCATCGGCGCACCCCGCTGAGCAGCGCCCAGGACTCCTCGCGCGCCTCGATCGCCATGTCGAAGTGCGCCGCATAGGCCCGCGCCACTTCCGCGGCCTGCGATTCGAGCACGCCGGAAAGCGCAAGGCGCGCGCCCTGCCCGGCCTGCCCGGCAAGCAACGGGGCGAGCTCGATCAGCGGCTGCGCGAGGATGTTGGCCACGAGGACATCATAGCGGTCCCCGGCAAGCGCCTCGGGAAGACAGGCAGCGACCGTGACGGCGTTGGCACGCGCGTTTTCGCGCGTGACTTCCACCGCTTTCGGATCGACGTCGACGGCATCGACGCGCGAGGCGCCAAGCTTGGCTGCGGCGATGGCCAATACGCCGGAACCGCAACCATAGTCGAGCACGCGCTCGCCGCCGCGGATGCTCCGCTCCAGGAACGCAAGCACGAGCCTGGTCGTGGGATGGCTGCCGGTGCCGAACGCCAACCCTGGATCGATGCGCACCACGTCGGCCACGCCGGCGGGCGGCTGGTGCCAGGTAGCACCGATCCAAAGCCGCCCGACGCGCAGCGGCTCGAACTGCGCCTGGCTGCGGCGCACCCAGTCTTCGTCCGCCAATGCCTGCACCGAGAAAGGCCTGTGCACCGTCGCCGCGCAGTGCTCGAGCGCCCGCTCGAGCGCGCTCGCCGGATCGGCGCTTTCGGCGAAGAGGGCGCTGAGGACGGCCCGCGGACCATCGAGCGCCTCGATCGCCACGGACTCGGCGCCGGCATCGAGGAGCGCCTCGCTCAAGGCGTCGGCGGCCGCATGCTCGACCTCCACGCGAAGCGCGAGCGAGGGCATCACTTCTTCTTGGTCTGCTCCTGCGCGAGCTTCTGCTCGAGGTAATGGATCGAGACGCCGCCGCGCACGAAGCGCGTGTCGTTCAGCAACTCGCGATGCAACGGGATGTTGGTCTGGATGCCTTCGACCACCATCTCGGAGAGCGCGATGCGCATGCGCCCGATCGCCTGCTCGCGCGTTGCGCCGTACGCGATGACTTTGCCGACCATCGAGTCGTAATACGGCGGCACGGTGTAGCCCTGGTAGACGTGCGAGTCGACACGGATTCCGGGCCCGCCGGGCGGGTGGTACGAGGTGATCTTGCCTGGCGACGGCGTGAAGCGATAAGGATCCTCGGCGTTGATCCGGCACTCGAGCGCGTGCCCGCGCAGCACGATGTCCTTCTGCCGGAAGCGCAGCTTCTCTCCGGCCGCGACGCGGATCTGTTCCTGCACCAGGTCCACGCCGGTGATCATCTCGGTCACCGGGTGCTCGACCTGGATGCGCGTATTCATCTCGATGAAGTAGAACTCCTCGTCCTCGTAGAGGAATTCGAACGTGCCGGCGCCCCGATAGCCGATCTTGCGGCAGGCGTCGACGCAGCGCTCGCCAATCTTGTCGCGCAGCTTCGACGCGAGCTCGGGCGCGGGCGCCTCCTCCATCACCTTCTGGTGGCGCCGCTGCAGCGAGCAGTCGCGCTCGCCGAGGTGCACGGCGTTCTTGTGGGCGTCGGCGAGGATCTGGATCTCGATGTGCCGGGGCCGCTCGAGGTACTTCTCCAGGTAGATCACGGGATTGGCGAACGCGGCCTGGGCCTCGCTGCGCGTCATGTTGACCGCGTTGAGCAGCGCGGCCTCGGTGTGTACGACGCGCATGCCGCGTCCGCCGCCGCCGCCGGCGGCCTTGATGATGACCGGATAGCCGACCTTACGGGCGATGCGCACGATCTCCTTGGTGTCATCGGGCAACGCGCCTTCCGAGCCCGCTACCGTCGGCACGCCCGCCTTGGTCATCGCATGCTTGGCGCTTACCTTGTCGCCCATCAGCCGGATGTTCTCGGGCCGCGGTCCGATGAAGACGAACCCGGAGCGCTCGACCTTCTCGGCGAAGTCGGCGTTCTCGGCGAGAAAACCATAGCCGGGGTGGATCGCCTCGGCGTCGGTCACTTCGGCGGCGCTGATGATCGCCGGGATGTTGAGGTAGCTGGAGGCCGCCGGCGGCGGGCCGATGCACACCGACTCGTCGGCGAGCTTCACGTATTTCGCCTCGGTATCGGCTTCCGAGTGGACCATCACCGTGCGGATGCCCATCTCGCGGCACGCACGCTGGATGCGAAGCGCGATCTCGCCCCGGTTGGCGATCAGGATCTTCTCGAACATCTACGCGAGGATGAAAAGGGGCTGCCCGTACTCCACGGGCTGACCGTTCTCGACGAGGATGGCCTTGACGCTGCCCGAGGCATCGGCCTCGATCTCGTTCATCAGCTTCATCGCCTCGATGATGCAGATCGTGTCGCCCTCCTTGATCGCCTGACCGACTTCTACGAAGGCCTTCGCATCGGGGGACGGCGAGCGGTAGAAGGTGCCGACCATGGGGGCTTTCACGACGTGCCCCTCCTGTCCGGCCTCGCCCTCAGGGCCTGCGGCGGGCGCGGCGGCGGGCGCAGGGCGCGCTTCGACTGGCGCCGCTATGGCGGCGACGGGAGCCGGGGCCATGCTGACCACCCCGCCCTTCACGATCTTGACCTTCTCTTCCCCTTCGGTGATCTCAAGTTCGGCTATGCCCGATTCCTGGACGAGATCGATGAGCTTCTTGAGCTTGCGCAAGTCCATTAAGCCTGCACCTTCTCAGGAGTTGGAGGGATTTTCGCCATGGATCGCCGCAGAAGGCGGCGATTCTAGCGTGAGGCGTCTCGCTGTGCTTTGGCAGGCTCTAGGCGGTCTTGCTCGCCAGGGAGCTCAGAACCCAAGAGTGTAGAAGATGAGCAGGATCGCCGAAGATCGCCGCCGGTTATCCGCTTTTGGGCGCAGTATCCGATGATAAGATAGCGCCCACTTCGGCAATTCCAGCCCGCTCGATCACCTTTCCCGCCTGGGAGGTCTTGAGGGCGACGCGCTCATCGCGCGGATCGAATACGGAAAGGCGCACGGGGACGCCCTGCCAGCTCACGGTTATCAAGCTGACCGCATGGGCGCGGTCACCCGCGTACCGGCGCCCTTCCTGCGTGGTGAAGGCGATATTCCGGTCCAGCAGAAAAATCTCGACTTCTTTCGCGCTGTCCGGAAAGAGCTGCAGATCGATTTCGGCATAGGGGCCGGCGATGCCTTTGAGCACGGGACCGGTCAGGTAAGGACTGAACTGCTCGAGCGCCTGCATCGCATCGAGCGCGATCCGACGCAGCTCGCCAATCAGCCGGGGATGCTCGTCGGCCTGGTAGAGCGCGCGGTAGGCGCGAAGCTCGGCCTCGACCTCGTCGTTGCGCGGCAATGACTGCGTGTCGAGCGCACCGAGCTGGCGCGCCGCCTTGCGCTTGGCGAGGGCGAAGTCGTCGATGCCGTCCTCTGCCATGAGGCGCGCAGCGGCGGCCGCGATGCGCGCCCGCATGTCCGTCTGGCGGTTCGTCCTGCGGCCCATGGCTGCCGTCCAATATTAGGTCATCCACTAAAATCGGCCCTCCCTCCGATGGCTCAACATCTCCATATCCTTGGCATCTGCGGCACGTTCATGGGCGGCATCGCCGCCATCGCGAGCGCGGCCGGCTACCGCGTGACCGGCTGCGACGCCAACGTCTATCCGCCGATGAGCGAGCAGCTCGCCGCCCTCGGCATCGGGCTGATCGAGGGATTCGGCGAGGACCAGCTCAAGCTGAAGCCCGACCTCTGGGTGGTCGGCAACGTCGTCACGCGCGGCAACCCGTTGATGGAGGCGATCCTCGACCGGGGCGAACGGTACGTTTCCGGCCCGCACTGGCTCGCGGAGCACGTGCTCGCCGGCCGCCATGTCCTCGCCGTGGCGGGTACCCACGGCAAGACCACGGCATCAGCCATGCTGGCGTGGATCCTCGAGTCCGCCGGCCGCTCCCCGGGTTTTCTAATTGGCGGGGTACCGATGGATTTCCCGGTGTCGGCGCGGCACACCGGCAGCAATCTCTTCGTGATTGAGGCCGACGAGTACGACACCGCCTTCTTCGACAAGCGCTCCAAATTCGTGCATTACGGTCCCCGCACTGCAATATTGAACAATTTAGAGTTCGATCATGCCGACATCTTCGACGATCTGGAAGCGATCGAACGACAATTCAACCACTTCGTGCGGATTGTGCCCCGTAGCGGCCTTCTCGTGGTCAACGGGCAGGACGTGGCCTTGGAGCGAGTGCTTACAAAGGGCGCCTGGACGCCCATCGAGCGCTTCGGCGTACCCACAGGATGGGAAGCCGGCGCGCCGGATGCCGATGGCAGCTTCGAGGTGGCGTGGCGGGGTGCCCCGCAAGGCCATATCCGCTGGCAACAACTCGGTCAGCACAATCGTATGAACGCGCTGGCCGCCCTGGCAGCCGCCCGCCACGTCGGCGTGGCGGTCAAGGAGGGCGTCGACGCGCTTTCGCGCTTCTCCGGGGTGCGAAGGCGCATGCAACTGCGCGGCCGCGCGGGTGGGGTCACGATCTACGACGACTTCGCGCACCATCCGACGGCGATCCAGACCACCCTGGACGGACTGCGGCAGCGGGTAGGGCAAGCGCGCATCCTCGCCGTACTGGAACCCCGCTCGAACACCATGAAGCGGGGCGTCATGAAGGACGCGCTGCCGGGAAGTCTTGCCCAGGCCGACCGTGTCTACGTCTATACGTCGAATCTCGGTTGGGATGCAGCCGCGGTTTTTGCACCGCTCGGCGCCCGGGCGCGCTGCACGGAGGACTTCGAAGCGCTCGTCTCGGCCATCGTGGCCGATGCGCGCGCGGGCGACCACGTCCTGGTCATGTCGAACGGCGGCTTCGGCGGCATCCATGCCAAGCTGCTTGGCCGCCTGCAGAACGCGGCCGCGGCGTGATCGTCTACCTGCACGGCTTCAATTCGTCGCCGCAGTCGCACAAGGCGCAGGTGTTCGGCCGCCACATGGCCGAGCGCGGCCTCGCCGGCGAATTCGTCTGCCCGGCGCTGCCGACCTCGGCGCGCCAGGCGATTCGCCTCGCCGAGGAGGTGGCGAGCAAGCCGGTCTGTTACGTAGGCTCATCGCTGGGCGGTTTCTATGCCACGTACCTGGTCGAGAAGCATGGCGGCAAGGCGGTGCTGATCAACCCGGCGATCGATCCGCACGTCGGACTGCGCGCCTATCTGGGTGCGCAAAAGAACCTCTATAGCGGCGGGCCCTACGAGCTCACCGAGGCGCACCTTGCGGAATGGCGCGAGCTCTATGTGCCGAAGATCACGCCAGCCCGCTACCTGCTGCTCGTCGAGACCGGCGACGAAGTTCTCGATTACCGGCGCGCGGTCGAGCGCTATGCGGGCGCGGAGCAGGTCGTCGTGCGGGGAGGGGACCACAGCCTGCAGAGCTTCCCGAGCCACCTCGAGCGCATCCTGACCTTCGCCGGGTACTGACGTGCAGGTGCTGTACGAGGAGGAGGGCGAGATCAAGGTCGGCACCGTGCTGGCCCAGGCCCCCGCGTCCCTGCAAGTGGAGAGCCCGCACGGCCGCCGCAGCAAGGTGCGCGCGGCGAACGTGCTGCTCAGCTTCGAGCAGCCATCAGCGGGCGAACTCCTGCTCCAGGCGCAGCGCTTCGCCGAAGGGCTGGAGGTGGATTTCCTCTGGCAGTGCTCCGGCACCGCCGAGTTCGACTTCCGCAGCCTGGCGCGCGACTACGTCGGCCGCGAGCCGACCGCCGTCGAGGCGACAGGCGTCCTCGTCAGGCTGCACGGCGCGCCGATGTACTTCTACCGCCGTGGCAAGGGCCGCTTCCAGCCGGCACCGGAGGCGACGCTGAAGCTCGCACTCGCCAGCGTGGAAAAGAAGCAGCGCGTGCTGGCGCAGCAGGAGGCATGGACGAAGTCGCTGGCGCGCTTCGAATGCCCGGGCGAAATCGCGGCGCTGAAGGACGAGCTCCTTTACGCGCCGGATCGCAACAAGCCGGAGACCAAGGCCCTTGAGCAGGCCTGCCGCGAGAGCGGATTGACGGCGGCGCGGCTCTTTGAGCGCTGCGGGCTGCTCACCGACACCCATCAGTTCCACCTGAAGCGCTTCCTGCACGAGTTCTTTCCGCGCGGCGACGCCTTTCCGCCGCACCCCTTGCCGACGGCGGGCGAGGAGCTGCCGCTCGCGCCGACGGTCGCCTTCAGCCTCGATGAGGTCGGCACCACGGAGATCGACGATGCGTTCTCGATGACGCGCCTCGAGTCGGGGATGCTGCGCATCGGCATCCACATCGCTGCGCCGGCGCTCGGCATCGCGCCGGGCTCGCCGCTCGACGCGATCGCGCGCGAGCGCCTGTCGACGGCCTACATGCCCGGCCGCAAGTACACGATGCTGCCCGACGACGTAGTCGCGCGCTTCTCGCTCGACCATGGCGCGGCGCAGCCCGCGGTCTCGCTCTACTTCGAGGTCGGGGAAGACGGGCTGCCGCGCGCCACGCATAGCAGGGTGGAGCGCATCAACATCGCGGCCAACCTGCGGCACGCGCAGTACGACACCCTCAACGAAGCCTTCGAGGCTGGGAAGGGGGTTGGGCTGCCGTACGAAGGCGAGCTGCGCGAGCTCTGGCGCGTGGCGACGGCGCTGGAACGGCAACGCGGCCGCCCGAGCACCGGGGTGGCGATCCTCGACTACAGCTTCTTCGTCGAGGACGACCGCGTGCGCATCGTGCCGCGCAAGCGCGGCGCGCCGCTCGACAAGCTGGTGTCCGAGCTCATGATCCTCGTGAATGCGAGCTGGGGCGAGCTGCTCGCCGAGCGCGACGTGGCGGCTATCTACCGTGTGCAGTCGACCGGCAAGGTCCGGCTCTCGGTGCACCCGGAGCCGCACGAAGGCCTCGGCGTGCGCTCTTATGCATGGATGAGCTCGCCCCTGCGCCGCTACGTCGATCTCGTCAACCAGCGGCAGCTGGTGGCCGCGCTGCAGGGCCGGCGAGCGCCGTTCGGCCGCACGTCCGAAGCGCTCCTTTCGGCGATGCGCGCCTTCGAGCTGACCTACGCGCGCTACGACGAGCACCAGCGGGCGATGGAGACGTACTGGAGCCTGCGCTGGCTCCAGCAGGAAGGCGTTCATGAAGTGGAGGGTGCGGTGGTGCGCGAAAATCTCGTCCGGCTGGACGGCGTGCCGCTGGTAGTCCGCGTGCCGTCCCTGCCGGATACTGCGGCCGGCACCCGCGTGCGGCTGGCCGTCAAGTCGATCGATCTTCTCGAGTGCGTGATCGACTGCACATACCGTGAGAGCCTCGCGGGTGACGGCGCGGCGCTCGCCGAGGCAGCTGCGAATCCCGGCGAAAAAGCCTAAACTATGAAAGGCTTGTGCCACTGAAACAAGAATGCACATGAATTTACGCTGGATCCCCGCCGGCAACGATCGCGTGTTCGCGATGGCGCTCGGGACGTCCATCGTGCTGCACGCGCTTATCCTCGCCGTGCACTTCAATTTCCCCACCGCGCTGCGCTGGCAGGCCTCCGAGCCGCGCATGGAGGTGGTGCTCGTCAACGCGAAGACGCGCGAGCGCCCCGCGAAGGCCGATGTCCTTGCCCAAGCCAATCTGGATCGCGGCGGCAACGTCGATGAGCAGCGCCGCGCGCGCTCGCCGCTTCCGGTCACCCAGCCCAAGCAGCCCGGGCGCGACCTCGCGGAAGCCGAGCTGCGGGTGCGCGAGCTCGAGGCGCGCCAGCAGGAATTGCTGGCCATCGCGCGCGAGGCCGAGACCAAGCAATCGCCTCGCAGTACCGCGGCAGAGCAGGCGGCCCCTCAGCCGAGCGGTCGCGACCTCGCCGACCTCGCGCTCGCGGCGCTGCGGCTCCAGGCGCAGATCGACAAGCAGATCGACGAATACCAGAAGCGGCCGCGCAAGAAATTCATTGGCGCCAACGCCGCCGAATACCGCTTCGCGCAGTACGAGGAGGACTGGCGCGCCAAGGTCGAGCGCCTCGGCACCGTCAACTATCCCGCCGAGGCGCGCGGCAGGCTCTACGGCAACCTGCGCCTGACCGTGACGCTGCGCCCCGACGGCAGCGTCGAGGCGATCGAGCTCGACCGCTCGTCGGGGCTGAAAGTGCTCGACGCCGCCGCGTTCAAGATCGTGCGCATGGCAAGCCCGTACGCGGCCTTCCCGGCCTCGATCCGCCGCGACACCGATCTCCTGGTCATCACGCGGACTTGGTTCTTCGGGCAGGGCGACAAGATCTGGACCGAGTAAGCGGGGCGGCGTGATGCGCTGGCTGGTGATCGCGTGGAAGGCGTTCAGCTACACGCTGGGCGGGCTCGCCCTCGCCTTCCTCATCGCGCAGCTCTGGTTCTACGGCCACATCGTGTATTGGTCGAGTTACGCGCCGGCGTCCACCGCCTTCATGGATCGAAGCCTCGAGGCGATGCAGGCCAGGGAGCCGAAGGCGCGCCTCAGGCATCAATGGGTGCCCTACGAGCGCATCTCGGTGAACCTGAAGCGTGCGGTGGTCGCGGCGGAGGACGCCCGGTTTCTCGACCACGAGGGCTTCGACTGGGAAATGATCCAGAAGGCCATGACGCGCAACGAGAAGCGGGGCAGGGTGGTCGCCGGCGCCTCCACCATCAGCCAGCAGCTAGCGAAGAACCTCTTCCTCTCCAGCGAGCGCTCCTGGCTGCGAAAGGGCCAGGAAGCGATGATCACCTGGATGCTCGAGGACGTGCTGTCCAAGCGCCGCATCCTCGAGCTCTACCTCAACGTCGCCGAATGGGGCGACGGCATCTTCGGCGCCGAGGCGGCGGCGCGGTACCACTTCGGCGTGCCGGCGTCGGCGCTGAGCGCCGAGCAGGCCGCGTGGCTCGCGGGGATCCTGCCGAGCCCGCGCCGCTACGAGCGCGGCCGCCTCACGCCTTACCTCGCTGGCCGCGTCGACACCATCCTCGCTCGCATGGGAGCCGTGCAGATCCCCTGATACGCTTCGCGCATGCCCGCGGCACTGGCTCGACTTGAAGTCGAGGACCTGCAGCAGACGCTGCGCGAGATCCAGCAACTGATTCCCGACACGGCGCGCCGCGCCGAGCTGCACGCTCGCTTGGACGCGCTCCATCCGGCCGACATCGCCTATCTCCTCGAAGCGCTGCCGCTCGAGGAGCGCCTCGCGGTGTGGAACCGGGTCAAGGCCGATCGCGACGGCGAGATCCTGCTCGAAGTCTCCGAGGCGGTGCGCGAGTCGCTGATCGAGGCCATGGATTCCGCCGAGCTGGTCGCCGCCGCCGAGACGCTGGAGGCCGATCAGCTCGCCGACATCGCCGCCGACCTGCCGGCCGGCGTCATGGAGGAAGTGGTCCAGTCCCTGCCGCTCGAGGAGCGCGAACGGCTGCGCGCGGCGCTCTCCTATCCCGAGGGCTCGGTGGGCGCGCTGATGGACTTCGACCACGTCGCGGTGCGCGACGACGTGACGCTCGAAGCGGCGACGCGGTATCTCCGCCGCATGGACGAGCTGCCCGACCACACCGATCAGCTGTTCGTCGTCGACCGCGCGCAGCGCCTGAAAGGCACGCTGCCGCTCGCGCGCCTCATCGTTTCCGACCTCGAGCACGGGGTCGCAAAGGTGATGGTCGCCGACAGCGTGAAATTCTCTCCGCACGACTCGGCCGAGGACGCGGCGAGCGCCTTCGAGCGCTACGACCTCGTGTCGGCGCCGGTGGTGGACAGCTCCGAGACGCTGATCGGGCGCCTCACCGTCAACGCGGTGGTCGACTACATCCGCGAGAAAAGTGCCGAGTCGCGGCTCGCCGAAGCGGGCCTGCGCCAGGAGGAGGACGTCTTCGCGCCGGTGCTCGACAGCTTCAAGAACCGCTGGGCCTGGCTGGCGGTGAACCTCGTCACCGCCTTCATCGCCTCGCGCGTGATCGGCCTGTTCGAGGGTTCGATCGAGCGCCTGGTCGCGCTCGCGGCGCTGATGCCCATCGTGGCCGGCATCGGCGGCAACTCCGGCAACCAGACCATCACCATGATCGTGCGCGCGCTGGCGCTTGGCCAGATCCAGGGCGGCTACTGGCGGCAGCTCCTGACGAAGGAGATCGGCGTCGCGCTCTTGAACGGCGTGGTCTGGGGGACGCTGCTCGGCCTCGTCGCCTACGTGTTCTACGGCAACGTGGCGCTCGGCGGCGTGATGGCGCTTGCCATGGTGCTTAACCTGGTGCTCGCCGCCATGATGGGCGTCGCGATTCCCTGGCTGCGCGAGCGCTTCGGCCGCGATCCGGCGGTCGGCTCCTCCGTGCTGATCACCGCCTGCACCGACTCCGGCGGCTTCTTCATCTTTCTCGGCCTCGCTACTCTGTTCCTGGTTTGAGCGCGCCGGCGACCGCGCGCGCCATCGCGAGCTGCGATTTGAGCGCGTAGTCGAGGAGCGCGATGCGCTGCGCGAACACCGCGCCGAAATGGCTCGCCGCGTCGGCCGGCGGCAGCTTGAGCCACGCGTCGGCCTCGCCGGCCTCGGCGACGATGTCCACGCTCTGCCGGCGCGCGAGGCGCATCATCGCCGCGTTTTCGGTCAGGCAGTGCATGAACAGCGCGCGCACGCCCCAGTTGCGCGCGTGCATGTGCGCGCGCGCCAGCAATGCGCCGCCGATACCGCGGCTGCGATGGCCCTCTAGCACCGACACGCCGAGTTCGGCATGGCCGTCGGCGCGTCCGACGTGCGCGACGCCAAGGAGCCGCAGCTCCTCGTCCACGACGCCGAACACCGCGTCGTGCCCGAAATCGATGCGCTCGACGTATGCGCGCACCGAATGGTCGCTGAGCGGCGTGCCGAAGCGCAGCCTGCGGTCGTGCAAGCGAAGCGTGAGAAAGTGCTCATGCAGCGAGGGCCGCTCGGCCCGCGAAAGTTCCCTGATCGGAATCGTCATCTTGGTTGCCGTTAGACCCGGGAACTCACGCAAGGTTTATTCCAGTCAGCCGAGCTTTCCAAACGCGGCGTGTGCCGCCGCCAGCGTGGCGTCGATCTCCGCATCGCCGTGCGCGGCCGAGACGAAGCCCGCTTCGTAGGCAGACGGCGCGAGATACACGCCTTGATCGAGCATCGCATGAAAGAAGCGGTTGAAGCGCTCGCGATCGCATTGCATGACTTCGGCGAAGCTCGCGGGCGGCGCCTCGCGGAAGTAGATCCCGAACATGCTGCCGATCGATTGCGACGAGCACGTGACGCCGCATTTTCTGGCCTCCGCGGCGAGTCCCTCCACCAGCGCGTGCGTCGTGGCCTCGATGCGTTCGAGCAGCCGCGGCTGCACCACGAGCTGCAGTGTCGCCAGGCCCGCGGCTACGGCGATCGGATTGCCCGACAGCGTGCCGGCCTGGTACACCGGCCCGAGCGGCGCCAGCTTCTCCATGATCTCGCGCCTTCCTCCCACGGCGCCGAGCGGCAGCCCGCCGCCGATCACCTTGCCGAGCGTCGTCAGGTCCGGCCTTATGCCATAGCGCGCCTGCGCGCCGCCGAGCGCCACGCGAAAGCCGGTCATGACCTCGTCGAAGATGAGGAGCGCACCGCTCTGTGTGCAGACTTCGCGCAGCGCCTGCAGGAATCCCGGCGCGGGCAGCACGAGGTTCATGTTGCCCGCCACCGGCTCGACGATCACGGCGGCAATGTCCTGGCCCTTCTGGGCAAAAAGCGTCCGCAGCTGTGCCACATCGTTGTAGTCGAGCACCATCGTTTGCGCGGCCGTCTCCTCCGGCACGCCGGCAGAGCTCGGGTGGCCGAAGGTGAGAGCGCCCGATCCGGCCTTCACCAGCAGCGCGTCGGCATGCCCGTGGTAGCAGCCTTCGAACTTCACGATCAGCTTGCGTCCGGTGAAGCCGCGCGCCAGGCGGATGGCCGTCATGGTCGCCTCCGTGCCGGACGACACCAGGCGCACGCGTTCGAGCGATGGCACGAGCTCGCACAGGCGCTCCGCCAGCTGTGTTTCCTCCGCCGTTGGAGCACCGTACGACAGCGCCCGCGACGCGGCCGCCTGTACCGCGCTGACCACCGCGGGGTGCGTATGCCCCATGACCATCGGGCCCCAGGAGCCCACGTAGTCGATGTAGCGGCGGCCCTCGGCGTCCCAGAGATGCGCGCCGGCAGCGCGCTCGAAGAAGCGCGGCGTGCCGCCGACCGCGCGGAAGGCGCGCACCGGCGAATTGACGCCGCCCGGAATCACGCGTTGCGCGCGTTCGAAGAGGGTCTCGTTTTTCATGCGAAGAGCTTTCCATAGTCGCGTGCTCTCTGGCGGAGGTCGGGCGCGTCAAAAAGATCGGAGATCACGGCGAGGAGGTCGGCGCCTGCGGCGATCAGGCTCGGCGCGTTGTCGAGCGTGATGCCGCCGATCGCCGCGAGCGGTACCCCAAGGTGCTTTGCCTGCCCGAAGAGCGCGAGGGGCGCGCGTACCGCTGCCGGCTTGGTCGGCGAAGCGAACACGCTGCCGAAGGCAATATAGTCCGCGCCCGCCTGCACCGCCGCGTGCGCGAGGCGCGCATCGTTGTAGCACGATGCGCCGAGCAACTTCCCGCCCAACCGCCGACGGGCAGAGGCCAGGTCGCCGTCGTCGCGTCCGAGATGAGCGCCGTCGGCGCCGAGCTCCAGCGCGAGCGCGACATCGTCGTTGATGATCACGGGCACACCGAATTCGCGCGCGAGCCGCACAATGGCCCTGGCTTGCCTCTCATCTTTCTTTTTTCTACGGTATTGCAGCAGCGCGACGCCTCCTTCGAGCGCAAGGCGCACCTTTCGTTCGACGTCGCCGCCTTCCGGCGTGATCGCATAGAGACCGCGCAGCTTCACCGGCGGTAAAGGCGATTCGGCAGGTGCTGCCCGCCGCCGGGCTTGAAGCCGGCCGCGAGAGATTCCCAGGTGAAGTGCTGCGCGTCGCGCGCCGCTTCCGCCGGCTCCAATCCCTGCGCGAGCCGTGCGGCGATAGCGGAGGCGAGCGTGCAGCCCGAGCCGTGGTAGCTCGCCGCCAGGCGCGGCCAGCGGTCCTCGCGCACCACGCCGTCCGCGTCGTAGAGCGTGTTCACCACGTCGGGGCCGGCCTCGTGCGTGCCGGTGATGAGCACGTATGCGCAGCCCTGATCGACGAGCCGGCGCGCGCACTCGGCGAGGTCGCTCGCGCCGTCGGCCAGGCGCCGCGCCTCGAGGCTGTTCGGCGTGAGCATCGTGGTGCGCGGCAGGATCAGCTCGCGCAGCGCCTCGATGGCGTCTTCCTCGGCGAGCGGGTCGCCGCGGCCGCTGGCGAGCACGGGATCGACGACGAATGGCACTGCGCCATGCTCGGCGACCAGCTCGCTCACTGCACGCACGTTCTGCGCCGAGCCCAGCACGCCCGCTTTGAAGGCCTGCACGGCGATATCGTCGAGCACCGCGCGCGCCTGCTGCGTGATCCACGCCGCCTCGACGGGCAGCATCCTCTCCACGCCGCGCGTGTCCTGCGCCGTCAGCGCGGTGACGACGGAGAGCGGGTGACAGCCCAGCGCAGCGATGGTGAGAAGGTCGGCCTGGAGCCCCGCGCCGCTGGTCGGATCCGATGCGGCGAACGCCAGCACGACCGGCGGTGAGGACGACGGCATGGGTTAATATCCGGGCCCATTCTATGACCGAAAATCAGGTGCAATACAAGACGTGGATGTGCCTCATCTGCGGCTTCGTGTACGACGAGGCGGCCGGGCTGCCCGACGAAGGCCTCGCGCCGGGCACGCGCTGGGAGGACGTGCCGATGAACTGGACCTGCCCCGAGTGCGGCGCGCGCAAGGAAGACTTCGAAATGGTGGAGATCTGATGCGCTAAAATGCGCTGGAAGGGCGCATGTCCTCGATCAATCTGACGCATCACTTCCTCATCGCCATGCCGAGCATGGCGGATCCGTACTTCGCGAAGACCCTCACGTATATCTGCGAGCACAACGATCAGGGCGCGCTCGGCCTCGTCGTCAACCGCCCGATCGACATGACGCTGCAGGCGCTCTTCGAGAGGCTCTCGCTGTCGATCACCGACGCGGCGCTCTCCGAGTCGCCGATCTACTTCGGCGGCCCGGTGCAGACCGACCGCGGCTTCGTGCTGCACGAGCCCGCCGGCAACTGGCAGTCGACGCTGCGCGTGGGCGAGATGATCGGGCTCACCACGTCGAAGGACATCCTCGAGGCGGTCGGGCGGGGCGAGGGCCCGAAGCGCATGCTGGTGACGCTCGGCTACGCCGGCTGGTCGCCGGGCCAGCTCGAGCAGGAACTCTCGCAGAACGCCTGGCTGACCGTCGAAGCGAAGGACGCGATCCTCTTCGACATCCCGGCGGAGGAGCGCCTGCCCAAGGCGATGCAGCTGCTCGGCGTCGACTACGCGAGGCTGCAGGACGAAGCCGGACATGCCTGAGCGCTCCGCGCGCACAGTCCTGGCCTTCGATTTCGGTCTCAAGCGCATTGGAGTAGCAGTCGGGGAGCCTGAGCTCCGCAGCGCGCATCCGCTTCCGGCGATCAGCGCTCCGGGATTCGACAGCATCGGCAGACTGGTCGCCGAATGGCGGCCCGCGCAGCTGGTCGTCGGGCTGCCGGTCGCCGCGAACGGCGAGCATCCGCTCGCGCGGCGCGTCGAGCGGTTCGCGCGACAGTTGGAGGGCCGCTTTCATATTCCGGTGACGCGCGTCGATGAGCGCTTCACGTCGGTAGAGGCCGAAAGCCGCCTGCGCGGCAGCAAGAACAAGGCGGTCGACTCCGTGGCCGCGCAGCTCATCCTGGAGCAATACTTTGACCAAGCTGCCTGACGCTGAAAAGCTTTGCCAGCAGCTCGTCGGTGAATTGAAGCCCGTGCTCGGGCCGAAGAGCGCGATGATCGGCCTCTATACCGGCGGTGCGTGGCTCGCCGAGCGCCTCCATGGACTGCTCGGGATGCACGAGCCGCTCGGGCTGATGGACATCGCGTTCTACCGCGACGACTACCACCAGCAGGGCCTGAAGCACGATCCGAAGCGCACCAAGATTCCCTTCGACGTCACCGGCCGCGAGATTCTCCTGGTGGACGACGTGCTCTACACCGGCCGCACGGTGCGCGCGGCGATGAACGAGCTCTTCGACTACGGCCGGCCGGCGAGCATCGCGCTGGTCGTGCTCGCCGATCGCGGCGGGCGCGAGTTGCCGATCTGCGCCCAGTACTGCGGCGCAAACGTCGAAGTGCCCTCGGGCATGCGGCTACGCCTGAAGCGCGAAGCGAACGGCAAGCTCGCGCTCGTGCTGGAGCCAAGCCGTGCAGCGTAATCCGCAGCTCAACGACAAAGGCGAGCTGCAGCATCTGCTTTCCATCGAAGGCCTGCCGCGCGAGATCCTCGTCCAGATCCTCGACACTGCCGAATCGTTCGTCGGCGTCACGGAGCGCGAAGTGAAGAAGGTGCCGCTCCTGCGCGGCAAGAGTGTCTTCAACCTGTTTTTCGAGCCCTCCACGCGCACGCGCACGACCTTCGAGATCGCCGCGAAACGCTTGTCCGCCGACGTCATCAATCTGAACATCGCGCTCTCGTCGCAGACCAAGGGCGAGTCGCTGCTCGACACCGTGGCGAACCTCTCGGCAATGCAGGCCGACATCTTCGTCGTGCGCCACGCGTCCTCCGGTGCACCGTTCCTGATCGCGCGGCACGTGAAGCCCCACGAGCACGTTGTGAACGCCGGTGACGGTCGCCACGCGCACCCGACCCAGGGCTTGCTGGACCTCTACACCATCCGGCACTACAAGAAGGATTTTTCCCGCCTGACGGTCGCGATCATCGGCGACGTGCTGCATTCGCGCGTCGCGCGCTCGCTGATCCACGGATTGACGAGCCTCGGCGCGCCTGAAGTGCGCGTCATCGCCCCGCAAACGCTGCTGCCCACGGGCGTCGAGGCGCTCGGGGTAAAGGTGTTCCATGACATCAAGGCGGGGCTGCGCGACTGCGACGTGGTGGTGATGCTCAGGCTGCAGAACGAGCGCATGCAAGGCGCGCTGCTGCCCTCCGCGCAGGAATACTTCAAGAACTATGGCCTCACCGCGGAGAAGCTCGCGCTCGCGCGGCCGGAAGCGATCGTGATGCATCCGGGACCGATGAACCGCGGTGTCGAGATCGACTCTTCGGTCGCCGACGGCCCGCATTCGGTGATCCTGCCGCAGGTCACCTTCGGCATCGCGGTGCGCATGGCGGTCATGAGCATCGTGGCCGGGTAAGGGCATGCGCCTCGCCATCCGGAACGCGCGCATCATCGACCCGGCGAGCGGGCGCGATGGCACGGGCGACCTCTATATCGCCGACGGCAAGATCAGCGAGGCGTTTTCCAGGCCCGAGCGTGTGATCGACGCCCAGGGACTCGTCGCCGCTCCGGGCTTCATCGACCTCTCCGCGCGCCTGCGCGAGCCGGGATTCGAATACAAGGCGACGCTCGAGTCGGAGCTGGAGGCGGCGGTCGCGGGCGGCGTGACGAGCCTCGCCTGTCCCCCGGATACCGATCCGCCGCTCGACGAGCCGGGGCTCGTCGACATGCTGCGCCGGCGCGCCAAGGCGCTCGCGCGGGCGCGCGTCTACCCGGTCGGCGCGCTGACGGTGAAGCTCGCGGGCGAGCGCCTGACCGAGATGGCCGAGCTCGCCGAGGCCGGTTGTGTCGCGTTTTCGCACGCCAACATGCCGCTGCGTG
>DASQAW010000488.1:0-5050 GCA_035635495.1 Burkholderiales bacterium | reverse complement strand
ATGTACGCGCTGGTCGCGCTCGGCTTCGTGCTGATCTACAAGGCCTCGGGGGTATTCAACTTCGCGCAGGGCTCGATGGTGTTCTTTGCCGCGCTCACCTTCGTCTCGCTGCTCGAGCGCGGCTGGAACCTGTGGCTCGCCTTGGCCGTGACGCTCGCCGCGATGGTGGTGCTCGGCATGCTCACCGAGCGGATCGTGCTGCGTCCGCTGATCAACCAGCCGCCGATCACGCTCTTCATGGCGACCATCGGCCTGACCTTCGTCCTGGAGGGACTGTCGCAGCTCCTGTGGGGCTCGCAGCCGCACGGCCTCGAGCTCGGCATCCCGGACGTGCCGATCGAGTGGCTCTCGGAGAAGGCCAACATCAACATCAGCCAGTTCGATCTGTTCGCCGCCTTCGTGGCGGGTCTGCTGGTGGCGGTGCTGGCGCTCCTGTTCCAGAAGACCCGCATCGGGCGTGCGCTGCGCGCGGTGGCCGATGATCACCAGGCCGCGCTGGCGGTGGGCATTCCGCTGCAGCATATCTGGACCATCGTCTGGGCCGTGGCCGGCTTCGTCGCTCTGGTGGCGGGCGTCATGTGGGGCGTGAGGAACGGCGTGCAGTACGCGCTGACCTTCACCGCGCTGAAGGCGCTGCCGGTCTTGATCCTGGGCGGGTTCGAGTCGATCGCCGGCGCCATCGTCGGCGGCCTGATCATCGGCGCGAGCGAAAAGGTGGCCGAGGTCTATCTCGGGCCTTACGTCGGCGGCGGCATCGAAAGCTGGTTCGCCTACGTGGTGGCGCTGCTCTTCCTGCTGATCAGGCCCGAGGGCCTGTTCGGCGAGAAGCACATCGACCGGGTGTAGACGGATGCTCTACCGCGAAGCCGGACAGTTCCGCTCGACCTACGCCGAAGACCAGCAGATCTTCCCCATCCGCCAGGACCGCATCGCGATGGCGCTGCTCCTGCTCGTCGCCTTCGTCGCCGTGCCGCTTTTCGGCGATCAATACTGGCTCTCGGCCATCATCACGCCGTTCCTTATCTTGGCCCTCGCCACGCTCGGGCTGAACATCCTCACGGGCTATGCCGGCCAGCTGTCGCTCGGCACCGCCGCGTTCATGGGTATCGGCGCCTTCATGGCGTACAACGCCATGCTGCGCATTCCGCACATGCCGATCGTCGGCGCGTTCATCGTCGGCGGGCTCTCGGCCGCGGCGGTGGGCATCGTCTTCGGGCTGCCGAGCCTGCGCATCAAGGGCTTCTACCTCGCGGTGGCGACCCTCGCCTGCCAGTTCTTCGTGCTGTGGGCGCTGAACCGCGTCGGCTGGTTCTCGAACTACAGCTCGTCGGGCGTCATCACCGCGCAGCGCATGGACATCCTCGGCTACCCGATCGACACGCCCGCCACCAAGTATCTGCTGACGCTGGCGGTGGTCGCGCTGATGGCGCTGGCGGCGAAGAACCTGATGCGCAGCGAGACCGGCCGCGCGTTCATGGCGGTGCGCGACATGGACGTCGCGGCGAGCGTGATCGGCATCCCGATGATGAAGACCAAGCTCCTGGCCTTCGCCATCAGCTCGTTCTACTGCGGCGTCGCCGGGGCGCTGTACGCGTTCTGCTACCTCGGCACCGTCGAGCCGGAGGCGTTCACGCTGGACCTCTCGTTCCGCGTGCTCTTCATGGTGATCATCGGCGGGGCGGGCTCGATCCTCGGCTCCTTCCTCGGCGCCGCCTTCATCACGCTCTTCCCGATCTTCCTCAACCTGGCGTCCAAGTGGCTCGAGAACCGCCTGGGCGTCGAGATGTCGCACGCTGTCGTGTCCAACAGCGAGGCGATCATCTTCGGCGGACTCATCATCTTCTTCCTGATCGTCGAGCCGAACGGCCTGGCCCGGCTCTGGCAGATCACCAAGGAGAAGCTGCGCCTATGGCCGTTCCCTCATTAGCGGTATACTGCCGTTCCGCCTTTCGGAACAGATCTCTAGGAGGAGGACTGCAATGAAACGGACCGCATTTGCCGTTGCCGCGCTGAGCCTGGCATGCGCGGCGCCGGTCAGCGCGCAGAACGAGCAATTCGTTCCCGCGAACTTCTACTGGGTCGGGCCCTATGCGCCCGGCGGCTCGGGATTCGGCGGCGGGATCATCGACTACTTCGCCATGCTGAACGAGCGCGACGGCGGCATCAACGGCGTCAAGCTGACGTGGGAGAAGTGCGAGACGGAATACAACAATGCGCGCGGCGTCGAGTGCTACGAGCGAACGAAGAAGAAGGGCCCGACCGGCGCGACCGTGATCCATCCGCTCTCGACCGGCATCACCTACTCGCTGATCGAGAAGGCGACCTCGGACAAGATTCCGATCATCTCCATGGGCTACGGCCGCACCTCGGCGGCTGACGGCCGCGTCTTCCCGTATGTCTTCCCGCTGATCACTACCTACTGGTCGCAGGCCACCGTGCTGGTGAAGTTCATGGGCCAGAAGATGGGCGGCATGGACCAGTGGAAGGGCAAGAAGCTCGTGCTCGTCTACCACGACTCGGCCTACGGCAAGGAGCCGATCCCGATCCTCACCGACATGGCGAAGCAGTACGGCTACGAGCTCACCACCATCGCCGTGCCGCACCCGGGCAACGAGCAGCAGGCGCAATGGCTGCAGATCCGCCAGCTCAAGCCGGACTGGGTGATCCTCTGGGGCTGGGGCGTGATGAACCCCACCGCGCTCAAGGCGGCGGCGAAGATCGGCTATCCGCGCGAGAAGATGGTCGGCGTGTGGTGGTCGGGTGCCGAGGAGGACGTGATCCCTGCCGGCAGCGCGGCGAAGGGCTACATTTCCTCGGGCTTCAACGCGCCGGGCAGCGATTTCCCGGTGATGAAGGACATCCAGAAGTACGTCTACGCCAAGGGCAAGGGCGAGTTCGAGGACAAGGCGCGCTTCGGCTCGATCTACCACACCCGCGGCGTGGTCGCCGGCATCGTCACCGCCGAGGCGATCCGCAACGCGCAAGCGAAGTTCGGCAAGGGCAAGCCGATCACCGGCGAGCAGATGCGCTGGGGCATCGAGCACCTGAACATCGACGACAAGCGCCTGAAGGAGCTCGGCGCCACTGGCCTGATGCCGACGCTGAAGGTTTCGTGCCTGGATCACGAAGGCTCGGGCTTGGCGAAATTCCAGCAGTGGGACGGCACCAAGTGGAAGGTGATCAGCGACTGGATGGAGTCCGACCGCAAGCTGGTGCGCGAGAAGGTCGAATCGGACGCCGCGCAGTACGCGAAGGAAAAGGGCATCACCCCGCGCGACTGCGCGAAGGACTCGATGTAGCCAGCGCTCGGAAAACCCATGAACGGCGGGCTACGGTCCGCCGTTCTGCTTTTGGGAGCACTTGAAAGGGTCGCCGGAAACACAATGGCCACGCAGGCGCTGCTAGCGGTCCAGAACATCGAGGTCATCTACGACCACGTGATCCTCGTGCTGAAGGGCGTGTCGCTCGACGTGCTGGAGGGCCAGATCGTCGCGCTGCTCGGCGCCAACGGCGCCGGCAAGACCACCACGCTCAAGGCGATCTCGAACCTGCTGCGCGCCGAGCGCGGCGACGTGACGAAGGGCCAGATCCTCCACAAGGGCGAGCGCATCGACCGGCTCGACCCGGCGGCGCTGGTGAAGCGCGGCATCTGCCAGGTGATGGAAGGGCGCCACTGCTTCCAGCACCTGACGGTGGAGGAGAACCTGCTTACCGGCGCCTATACGCGCGGCGCGCTCGGCAAGGGACTGCGCGAAGACCTGGAGAAGGTCTACGCGTACTTCCCGCGCCTGAAGGAGCGGCGCCATTCGCAGTCGGGCTATACCTCGGGCGGCGAGCAGCAGATGACCGCCATCGGCCGGGCGCTGATGGCGCGGCCGCAGACCATCCTGCTGGACGAGCCCTCGATGGGGCTCGCGCCGCAGCTCGTCGAGGAGATCTTCGAGATCGTGAAGGAGCTCAACCGCAAGGAGCGCGTGAGCTTCCTCCTCGCCGAGCAGAACACCAACATCGCGCTGCGCTACGCCGACTACGGCTACATCCTCGAGAACGGCCGCGTGGTGATGGATGGCGCAGCGTCCTCGCTCGCGCAGAACGAGGACGTGAAGGAGTTCTACCTCGGCTTCTCCACCGCGGGGCGCAAGAGCTTCCGCGACGTCAAGTCCTATAGGCGCCGAAAACGGTGGCTGTGAAGCGGGTGGCTCCTCAGTATTACGACAAGCTGGAAACGCGCCCACCGAAGGCGCGCGAGCAGGCGCTGATGGTCGCGCTGCCGAAGCTGATCGCGCACGCGAAGAAGAGCGCGCCCGGCTTTGCTCGCATCCTCAACGACGTCCGGCCGCAGGACATCAAGAGCCGCAAGGCGCTCGCCGCGCTTCCCGTGACGCGCAAATCGGACCTGGGCGCGCTGCAGAAGGAGATGCCTCCGCTCGGCGGCCTCAACGCCACGCCGGTGGAGAAGCTCGCGAAGCTGTTCGTCTCCCCGGGTCCCGTTTTCGACCCGGAGGGCCGCGGACGCGATTGGTGGCGCAGCGCACGCGGTCTCTTCGCCGGCGGCTTCCGCGCCGGCGACCGCGTAATCAATACCTTCGCTTATCACTTCACGCCGGCGGGCTCTCTGCTCGAATCCGGCTTGCTCGCGCTCGGCTGCACCGTGATCCCCGCCGGGACCGGGCACACCGAAGTACAGGCCGCCGCGATCCACGGCCTTGGCGTGACCGGCTATGTCGGCACGCCGTCGTTCCTCAAGCTGATCGTCGAGAAGGCGGACGAGCTGAAGGTCGGGATCTCGTCCCTCAAGCGCGCGCAAGTCGGCGCGGAATACCTGCCGCCGGTCCTGAGGACTGCCATGCGCGAACGCGGCATCACGGTGACGCAGATGTACGGCAGCGCCGATCTCGGCCTGATCGCTTACGAATCGCTCGGCCCCGACGGCGCGCCGACCGAAGGCATGATCCTCGATGAGGCGCTGATCCTCGAGATCGTGCGCCCCGGCACCGGCGATCCCGTGGCGCCGGGGGAAGTGGGCGAGGTGGTCATCACCAGCTTCAAC
>DASQAW010000487.1:0-18636 GCA_035635495.1 Burkholderiales bacterium | reverse complement strand
CCGCTCGAGCATCCTGCGGTTGACGTCGGTCGCCCAGACCTGGCCCTCGGCCCCGACGCGCCGCGCGAGGGCGGCGGCGAGGTCGCCGCTGCCGGAGGCCACGTCGAGCACGCGCTCGCCGCGCTGCGGCCGCGCCACCGAGACGGCGAAAAACTTCCAGTAGCGGTGCAGGCCGAGCGACATGAGGTCGTTCATCAGGTCGTAGCGCTCGGCGACGCGGTCGAACACCTCGCCGACGCGCCCGGCCTTTTCCTCCTCCGGCACCTTGCGGAACCCGAAATCGACTTCCTTCGTCATGGTCCGTCGCGCTTCGCGCCCGCCTTTTCCAGCTTGGCCAGATACTCCGTCCAGAGGTTGTCCTGGTTCTCGCCGAGGTCGTAGAGATAGTCCCAGGAATAGATGCCGGTGGTGTGCCCGTCCGAGAACGCGGGCTGCACCGCGTAGGAGCCCACCGGCTCGAGCGCGCGGATTTCGATGTTGCGCTTGCCGCTCTGCAGCACTTCCTGGCCGGGGCCGTGGCCTCGCACTTCCGCCGAGGGCGAATAAACGCGCAGGAACTCGTAAGGCAGGCGGAAGCTGCGGCCGTCGGAAAAGGCGATCTCGAGGATCCGCGATTTCTGATGTAGCGTGATCGCGGTCGGCACGCGCTCGGTGCTCAAGGCACGCTCATGGTACGACTTGGTAGGCGACGCGCTCGAAATCGACGCCGCGCTCGAGCACGTCGGTCAGCATGACTTTGGCCGAACGCTCGGTATGGAGCTCGACGATGCGCTTCGGCTTGTACCAGCCGTTGGGCAGGACCAGCGAGGCCGGCGACTCGAGCGCAGGCACCGCGCCCAGGCCGATCGCCTGCACCCAGCTGTCGGCCTGCACGTTGAGGCCGGTCGGGCGCACCGCCAGCGGGCTCGGCAGGCCGGGCAGGAGCTTGACGCCCGCGTGCAGGTCGCCGTTGTCGGCGCCCATGAGCCAGCGCACCTGCGCGAGCATGAACTGCTTGCCGTCGCCCGGTCGCACGCCGATCAGCTGGCCGTGCGCCAGGCGCTTCCCCGGCTCCTTGGCCTTGCGCACCATGCGCATGCCCTGCGAGCTCTCATCCTCGACGTACCACTGCTCGACGGCGAAGCCGTGGGCGTTGCTGTAGTCGTCGTCCTCGCGCGTGCTGACGCGTCCGAAGGTGGCGATTTCCTCGCGCTGCTTCTGCGTGAGCTCGGTCTGCTCGCCGCCCGGCGGTCGGAAAACGCGCCCCGAGACGTAGTAGTGGATGCCGGCGAGCTCGGTGCAGGCTTCCGCCGGGGTGCTGGCGGTGCGCCGGTCCATGGTCCGCGCGGACTTGGCCTGGCACCACTGGCGGTAGAGGTAGACGAGGAGGTGCTCGCAGGAGGGCTGCACGCAGTCCTCGCCGAGCGCCAGCTTGGCGGGCGACTCGCCCTTGCGCAGCAGCGCGACGCGGTTGCGCAGGCTCTTCGAGAGCTTGCGCGTATCGAGGTAGCGCGGCGCCCGCGGCGGCGTGGTCGAAGCGGTCGTGCCCCGCTCCGGGCAGGCATCGCCCGCGAGGTCGGCGACGAGCGGCGGCACCCCCTCGCCTTCGTCGACGGGCTTGGTCTCGATTTCGAGCTTCCCACCCCAGCGCTCGAGGAGATAGGCGACGAAGGTGAGCTGGCGCTGCGCGAGCTCGTTCGGATTGCAAAGCCCCATCAGCACGCCGCGCGCGTAGGCGACGCGTGGTGAAGTGTCCTGGATATCGCGGTTCAGGAAATCCTTCACCGCGTCCTCGGCGACGTCGAGCTTCTCGGCCGCCGCGTAGGTCTCGTGCAGCGCGCGCCAGTCGTCGTTCGATACCTGTCGATAGGCGCGATAGTGGTGGAACATGCGCAACCCGATGTAGGCGAGCAGGCGCTGGCAGACGAGCGCTGCCTGCGCGCGCATGCCCGAGTCGCGGTTGATCGCGCCGTCGAGGCAGCGCTGGTAGCCGGCGCACATCTGGTCCCACAGGGCGATCGTGGTGTCGAAGGCGGCCTTCTCCTGCTCGCTCATCGGCAGCGCGCGGTTGGCGAAGCGCTTGGCCTGCTCGATCTGCACGAAATGCACCGCCTCGCGCAGCCCTTCGAGCACCGCGAGGCGCGGCGCCGCGGCGGTCGGGAAGCGGTTGAATTCCTGGAGCTGCTCGAGGAGGTTGGCCTGCGCCGTCGCCACGTTGGCGAGCGGCACGTGCTCGAGCCATTCCTTGCAGGTCGCCGCGTCGGTGAACTCGGGTGAGGCGTCCGCGGAGAGCTCGGGCAGCTTCATGGCGCGGGATCATACCCAAAGACGTCGCGATAGCTCGCATAGAAGCTGGCGAAGAGCGTCGGCAGGAGCACGATCACGAGCGGCAGCACCAGGCTCGCCGCCGGAACGCGGTAGGCGCCGCCGGTGGCGGCGAGCAGCAGCGAGATGAGCAGGAACGGCAGCACGAGCGTCACCAGCGCGGTCACCGCGCCATAGCCGAGGAAGGCGCGCCAGTTCATGAGCGACGCGGCGAAGCTGAAGAACAGCGCCTTCGCCGGCCCGGTGGAATGCCACGCGGCGAGCGGCGGCGCGAACCAGAACGCCAGCATCACCGGCAGGTAGAGCGCGGCGCCGGTGGCGAGCGCCGCCCAGAACGCTTCCGATTGCACCACCTCGTCGGCGGGCCGCTGGCCGGTCAGCATCCATTGCGCCAGCGCGCCGTCGTCGGCCAGCGTGCTCGCCGCGAGCAGCGCGGAGAGGCAGGCGAGATAGACGAGGCCGAGGATGATCTGCGCGCGCGGCTCGTGCCGGAAGCCGTCGAAGAGGAGGCCGAGCTCGAGCGGCGCCCGCCGCCCCGCCGCGCGCGCGAGCGCCATGAAGCCCACCGAGAATGCCGGCACGAGGATCGCCGCGGCGGGCACGCCGACCAGCGGGACGAGCGAGACGATGCTCATCAGCACCCAGTAGCCGAACACCGCGGCGAGCCAGCCGAGCGGCGCCGCGCGGAAGAGTCGCCAGCCTTCCGCCAGCCAGCGCATGCCCCGCCGGGCGTCTACGATTCGCGCCTGCATTCCAGGATTCTGCGGAAATGCGCCGGGTCGTGCGCGTGCACCAGCATGCCGGGACGCGGCAGATGGAAGTCGTGCAGGCGCGACAGCCAGAAGCGGAGCGCCGCCGCGCGCAGCATCACCGGCCACGCCGCGCGCTCCGCGGGCGCGAGAGGGCGCACCGCCGCGTACGCTCCGAGCAGCGCGTCGGCGCGCGTGCGCTCCAGCCCCAAGCTCGCGTCCAGGCACCAGTCGTTCGCGCAGACGGCGAGGTCGTAGAGCAGGCACTCGACGCCGGCGAAGTAGAAGTCGATGACGCCCGAGATGCGCCCCGCCTCGAAGAGCGCGTTGTCGCGGAAGAGATCGGCGTGCACCGGCCCGCGCGGCAGGTCCGGAAAGCGGTGCTGCGCCTGGAACGCGAGCTCGCTGTCGAGGAGCGTGCTCTCCTCGTCGCCCAGAAAGGGCTTCAGGTCCGCCGCGGCCAGCCGCCACCACTTCGGGCCGCGCGGGTTCTCGAGATAGGCGCCATAGGAGCGGCCGGCGAGATGCATCCGCGCGAGCAGCGCGCCGAGCTCCGCGCACTCGGGCTCGCCGGGATGCTCGAGAGACGCTCCCGGGAGCCGCGTCACCAGCGCCGCCGGCTTGCCGTTCAACCGCTGCAGGTACTGGTCGGTCAGATCCGCGATCGGCGCGGGCGAGGGAATGCCGTGGCGCGCGAGATGCGCCATCAGGTCGAGGTAGAAGGGCAGCTCGGCCGCCGGCAGGCGCTCGAAGAGCGTCAGCACGTAGCGGCCCTGCGTGGTCGTCACGAAGTAGTTGCTGTTCTCGATGCCCGCCTTGATCGGCTCGAGCGCCTGCAGCCGGCCGACCGAGTAGTTGCGCAGCCACGCATCGAGCTCGGCCTCGGAGACGGGGGTGTAGACCGACAAACTATTCGAAGATGTAGACCGGCCACATCGGCACGCGCACGCCGTCGTCGAGCGGGTCTTTGCGCATCCAGTTGCCGCTGCCGGTAGTGTCGACCAGGTAGTAGGGCTTGCCGCCGGGCGGGGTGACCTTCAGCATCACGATGCGCCCGCCCTCGCGAATCTCCTCGACCTTATCCTCCTTCTGCACGGGAATGCGCACGGCCGGCTCGTCGGGCCCCGCGATCTCGGGCGGCGGCAGCGGTTCGGGGAGCGGCTCGAGCTTCGGCTGCGCACTGGCGGCCGCGGCGGCGCACATCAGGAAGAACACCGCCACAGGGCGCATGCAGGCCATTTTACAGGTTGAGCAGCACCTCGCGCTCCGCCGGCGACGGCTCGAAGCCGCGCTTCTCGTAGAAGCTGAAGATCGCGTCCACCACCTCGCGCGGCTCGTTCACCACCTGCACCAGCTTGCAGTCGGTGTCGTCGAAGAACTCTGCCATAATCCCGAACAGCTTCCACGCTTCGCGCGGGGAGATCTCGTGGCCCAGGCCGGCCGCCTTCAGTAATTTCTCTTGTGTCATCGTGTCGGGGACTGATCCGGAAAAGACGTTGTTGCTGGTCGACGGCTCGTCGTATCTCTACCGCGCCTACCACGCGCTGCCCGAGCTGAGGAGCCCGAAGACCGGAGAGCCGACCGGCGCCATCTACGGCGTGCTCAACATGCTACGGAAGCTCGCCACCGACTACAAGGCGCAGGCGCGCGCCGCGGTGTTCGATGCCAGGGGCCGCACTTTTCGCGACGACGTCTATCCCGAGTACAAGGCGACGCGTACCGCGATGCCCGACGATCTCTCGCGCCAGGTTGAGCCGCTCTATGACGCGGTCAAGGCGCTCGGCTGGCCCTTCATTTCCATCGAAGGCGTGGAGGCCGACGATGTCATCGCCACGCTCACGGCGCAGGCCAGCGCGCGCGGCTGGCGCACGGTGATCTCCACCGGCGACAAGGACCTCACGCAGCTCGTGGACGAGCGCACGCTGTGGATCAACACCATGTCGAACGAGCGCCTCGACGTCGAAGGCGTGACCGCCAAGTTCGGCGTCCCGCCCGAGAAGATCGTCGACTACCTCGCGCTGATCGGCGACCAGATCGACAACATCCCCGGCGTCGAGAAGGTCGGGCCGAAGACCGCCTGCAAATGGATCCAGCAGTACGGCTCGCTCGAGGGCGTGATCGCGCACGCCGACGAGATCAGCGGCCTCGCTGGCGAAAACCTGCGCAAGGTGAAGGACTGGCTGCCGAAAGCGCGCCACCTCCTCACCGTGAAGCGGGATGTACCGCTGCCGCTCACGCTGGACCAATTGGCTGATGGCCAGCGCGACCCGGCGCGCCAGCGCGCGCAATACGAGCGCTTCGGCTTCAAGACCTGGCTGAAGGAAGTCGAAGACGCGCCGGCGTCCGAAACGCCGGCGGCACCTCCACCCTCGATCGCGAAGCGACGCTACCGCCCCATCCTCACCGAGGACGAGCTGAAGGACCTGCTGCTGAAGATCGAGGGCGCGCCGCTCGTCGGCCTGAACGCCATCGGCAGCGCGGAAGATCCGATGACCGCGCGCCTGGTCGGGCTGGCGTTGGCATTCGGCGACGAAGCCGTCTACCTCCCGCTCGCTCACGACTACCCCGGCGCGCACGCCCAGGTGGGCGTCGATGCCGCGCTACGCCTGCTCAAGCCGTGGCTCGAGCGCGCCGATTGTCGCAAAGTCACCGAGGACGCCAAGCTCGATTCTCACCTGCTTGCCAACCACGGCATCCGGCTCGCCGGCTGCGTCCACGACACCATCATCGAGTCGTACGTCCTGGAAGTGCACGAGCGCCACGAGCTCGCGAGCCTCGCGCAGCGCCACTGCGGCTGGACCACGCTGACGCTGGACGAGGTCACCGGCAAGGGCGTCTCCCGCATCTCGTTCGCCTCCGTCGAGGTGACGCGCGCCACCGAGTACGCCGCGCAGAAGGCCGATTGCATCCTTGCGCTGCACGACGTAATGCATTCGCGCATCGCCGAGGACGAGAAGCTCGCGTTCATTTACGACCGCATCGAGCTGCCGCTCATCCCGGTGCTCTGGCGTATGGAGCGCAACGGCGTGCTCCTCGACCGGGCCAGGCTCGAGGCGCAGAGCCAGGAGCTCGGCAAGGAGATCCTGGCGCTGGAGCAGAAGGCCTATGAAGCGGCCGGCCAGCCCTTCAACCTCGGCTCGCCGAAGCAGATCCAGGAGATCCTGTTCGAGCGCCAGAAGCTGCCGGTGAAGAAGAAGACGCCCTCGGGCCAGCCTTCGACCGACGAGGATTCGCTCGCCGAGCTGGCGCTCGACCATCCGCTGCCGCGGCTGATCCTCGAGCACCGCACGCTGTCGAAGCTGAAGTCGACCTACACCGACAAGCTGCCGCGCAGCATCAACCCGGTCACGGGGCGCGTGCACACCACGTACTCACAAACGACTGCTGTCACGGGTCGGCTGGCGTCCAACGAGCCCAACCTGCAGAACATCCCGATCCGCACGCCCGCGGGCCGGCGCATCCGCAGCTGCTTCATCGCGCCGCCGGGCGCGAAGATCATGTCGGCCGACTACTCGCAGATCGAGCTGCGCATCATGGCGCACCTCTCCGGCGACGAGAACCTGCGCCGCGCCTTCAGCGAAGGCGAGGATGTGCATCGCGCCACGGCGGCGGAGGTCTTCGGCGTCCCGCTGCCCCACGTGGATGCCGACCAGCGCCGCGTCGCCAAGGTGATCAACTTCGGGCTGATCTACGGCATGTCGTCCTTCGGCGTGGCGCAGAACCTCGGCATCGACCGCGCCACCGCGCAGACCTACGTCGATCGCTACTTCGCGCGCTTCCCCGGCGCGAAGCGCTACATGGACGAGACGCGCGCCCGTGCGCGCCAGGAGGGTTACGTCGAGACCGTGTTCGGCCGCCGCCTATGGTTGCCCGAACTGAGGAGCGGCGCGCCGGTGCGCCGCCAGGCCGCCGAGCGCGCGGCGATCAACGCGCCGATGCAAGGCACCGCGGCCGATCTGATCAAGCTCGCGATGATCGCCGTGCAGAAATGGCTCGACGAATCAGGCGCCAAGGCGAAGCTCATCATGCAGGTGCACGACGAGCTGGTGCTGGAAGTGCCCGACGCCGAGATCGAGGCGACCAAGGCGAAGGTGCGCGAGCTGATGGAATCGGTAGCGAAGCTCGACGTGCCCCTGGTCGCCGAGGTCGGTGTCGGCGAGAACTGGGACAAGGCGCACTAGCTAGTAGCGCAGCGCGCCGAACACCTTCTTGATGATGCTGGAGCCGGTGCCTACCGGGTCCTTGCGTATCTTCTTCTCCTCTTCGGCAACCATCAGGTAGAGACCGTCGAGCGCCTTCTGCGTGACGTATTCGTCGAGGTCGGCGTCCTCCTTGTTCAGCATGCCGACGGCGACCGCTTTGTCCGCGAACTGCTCGTATCGCTGTGCGAGCTGAACCCTGGCGGTGGCTTTCTCTACGATCGGCATGAACCGCTGGTGCAGCTGATCGCGCGTGGTGCGCCGGAAGTACTCGGTACCGGCCGTGTCGCCGCCGGAGATGATGCCCTTCGCGTCCTGGACGGTCATCTTCTTTACCGACTGGACGAACAGGGCCTTCGCCTCCGGCACCGCCTGCTCGGCGGCGCGGTTCATCGTCACGACGAGCTCGTCGGCGTACTTGCCCATCCCGACGCGGCGCATGGCGCGCTCCGCGCGCTGCGCCGATTCGGGCAACGGGATCTTCACCTGCGGATTGCCGAGAAAGCCGTCGACTCGGCCGAGGTTCGCTACCGCCGCCACGCTGCCCTTTTCGAGCGCCGCCCTGAGCGCGGCAGTCGCATCCTTGCCGGTGATGTGCTCGAGCTGCGCCGCGGCGCCCGCGGACCAGCAGATGAGGAGCGCTGGAAGAAAGGCGCGCCTCAGGCGACGCCCGCTTCGTGCGCCTGCTGGTCGGCGTGGTACGAGGAGCGCACGAGCGGTCCGATGGCGGCGTGCCTGAACTCCAGCTCGGCCGCGCGCGCTTCGTACATTTTGAAAACCGCCGGATCGACGTAGCGCTCTACCGGCAAATGGTGCGGCGAGGGCTGCAGGTACTGGCCGATGGTCAGCATGTCGACATCATGCGCGCGCAGGTCGCGCATCACCGTGAGAATTTCATCATCGGTCTCGCCGAGGCCGACCATCAGCCCGGATTTCGTCGGCACCGCCGGATACATGCGCTTGAACTGCTGGAGCAGCGTGAGCGAGTGCTGGTAGTCGCCGCCGGGGCGTGCCTGCTTGTACAGGCGCGGCACGGTCTCGAGGTTGTGATTCATCACGTCCGGCGGCGCGGCCGCGAGGATCTCGAGCGCGCGGTCGAGGCGTCCGCGGAAATCGGGGACCAGCACCTCGATGGTCGTGCGCGGGCTCATTTCGCGGACGGCGCGGATGCAGTCGACGAAATGCTGCGCGCCGCCGTCGCGCAGGTCGTCGCGGTCCACGCTGGTGATCACCACGTAGCGCAGCGCGAGCTGGGCAATCGTCTCTGCGAGATGGCGCGGCTCGTCCGCATCGGGCGCGATCGGGCGGCCGTGCGCGACGTCGCAGAAGGGACAGCGGCGCGTGCAGATGTCGCCGAGGATCATGAAGGTCGCGGTGCCCTTGCCGAAGCACTCGGCGATGTTCGGGCACGACGCCTCTTCGCACACCGTATGGAGCTTCTGCCGCCGCAGGATGTCCTTGATCTCGTGGAAGCGCGAGCCGGGGCTCGCGGCGCGCACGCGGATCCAGGACGGCTTCGGCAGCGGCGCGCCGCGCGGCACGATGCGGATGATCTTCGCCTGGCCTTTTTCCTTTACGCCTGCTTCACGCATGGTCTAAGGCTTGGATCACGAGCTGCGCGAGGCGTTCACCGATCTCGGCGGGACTGCCGGCGAGACCGAGGGCGCGCGTCTGGGTCACCGGCAACCCCGGGTAGCCGCAAGGGTCGATCGCAGAGAACGGCGTAAGGTCCATGTCGACGTTGAGCGCGACGCCATGGTACGCCCTGCCCCTGCTCACTCGTATGCCGAGCGCCGCGACCTTGGCACCGTCCACATAGACGCCAGGTGCGCCAGGGCGCCGCGCGGCCTTGCTGCCGATGAGGTCAATGACCGACTGCTCCAGCAGGCGTACGAAAGCCTTCACCTTGATCGAGCGGCGCGCGAGATCGACCAGCGTGTAGAGCACGACCTGCCCCGGCCCGTGGTAGGTGATCTCGCCGCCGCGATCCGCCGCGATCACCGGGATGCCGTTAGCGACTTCGACGGCGGCGGCGCCCTGCCCTAGCGTGTAGACCGGCGGATGCTGCAGCAGCCAGAGCTCGTCGGCCGTGCTGTCGTCGCGCTCGCGGGTGAAGCGACGCATTGCTTCGAGCGTCGGAAGGTACTCGGCGCGACCGAGGCGCTTGATGACAATGTCCGTTACGAGCGTCATAGCACCATCACCACGGCGGGATGGTCGCAGAGCTCCTGGTACAGCGCATCGAGCTGCTCGCGCGAAGTCGCGCGCACGATGCAGGTGAGGCTGAGGTAGCGCCCTTTCCGGCTCGGCCGCATCTCCACGGTCGCTGGATCGAACTCCGGGGCGTGCTTGACCACAATTTCGGTCACCGCCTGGGCGAAGCCCGGCTGCTTGCGGCCCATCACCTTGACCGGGAAATCACAGGGGAACGCCAGCGGCAAGCTGTCGGCGACTACCGGCATGCAGGCTTGCCTCTCAGGCCGGCAGCGACTCGCGCCGGCCCGCCCGCATCACTTTGTGCTTGAAGTCCTGGTAGAGCCGGTACATGCGCCGGAAAACGGCACCCGGCCGGCCGTCGCCGACCGGCGCGCCGTCGAGCCGCACCACGGCGAGCACTTCCTTGGAGGACGAGGTGACCCAGATCTCGTCGGCCGCGCGCAGCTCGGCTTCCTTGATGTCGCGGAATTCGAGCGCCATGCCGTTGGCGCGCGCGAGCTCGACCACCACGTCGTAGGTGATGCCGGGAAGGATGAGCTCGTTCTTCGGCGGCGACTGGATCACGCCGCGCTTGACGACGAAGACGTTCGACGACGAAGCCTCGGTCAGCTTGCCGTCGCGGAAGAGGATGGTTTCCACCGCGTCCGCTTCGGCCGAAAGCTGGCGCAGGAGCACGTTGCCGATGAGCGAGATCGACTTGATGTCGCAGCGCAGCCAGCGGTTGTCGCTCGCGGTGATCGCGCCGGCGCCCGATTCCACCTGTGCCGGCGGCGGAGGCACGAGGGGATTGGACATCATGAAGACGGTGGGCTCGGCGTGCTTCGGGAAGGCGTGATCGCGCTTCGCCACGCCGCGCGTCACCTGGAAGTACACCGCCTGGTCCTCGAAGGACTGGCGCTCGACCAGGCCGGCGATGAAGCCACGCCACTGCTCGCGCGTATAGGGGTTGCGGATGCCGACCGCGCCGAGACTGCGCTCCAGGCGCGCGAGATGCTCCTCGAGCCGGAACGGCACCTTGGAGTACACCGGCACTACTTCGTATACGCCGTCGCCGAAGATGAAGCCGCGGTCGAGCACCGGCACCTTCGCATCCTCGAGCGGCAGGAACTGGCCGTTCAGGAAGACCGTCGCTACTTGATCCACAGTCTCAGTGTATCCCAGGCGCGGCCGAAGATACCCGCCGGGCCGACGGTCTCGAGCGCGATCAACGGATACTCGGCGAACGGCTTGCCATCGAGCGCCACGCGCAGCGTGCCGACCTGCTGGCCCTGCGCGATCGGCGCGATGAGCGGCCGCTGCGACACCAGTTCGGCCTTGAGCTTCGGCGCCTCGCCCTTCGGCACGGTGACGTAGAGGTCGCCCTTGGACCCCGCCTTGACCCCGTTTGCCGCGCCCTTCCAGACCTCGAGCGTGCGCACGACTTCGCCATTGCCGTAGAGCTTCACGCTGTCGAAGAACTGGTAGCCCCAGTTGAGCAGCTTCTGCGATTCCTGCGTGCGCGCCGACTCGGAAGTCGAGCCCAGCAGGACCGAGAGAAGACGCCGCGGACCGCGCTTCGAGGAAGCGATCAGGCAGTAGCCCGCGGCTTCGGTGTGACCGGTCTTCACGCCGTCGACCGTCGGGTCGAGCCACAGCAGGCGGTTGCGATTGGGCTGCGTGATGTTGTTGTAGCGGTATTCCTTGATCGCGTAGTAGCGCGCGTAATCCTCGGGAAAATCGCGGATCACGGCCGCGGCGAGGGCATAGAGGTCGCGCGCGGTGCTGTAGTGCTGCGCGTCGGGCAGCCCGGTCGCGTTCATGAAGTGGCTGTTCGCCATGCCGAGCCGCGCCGCCTCGCGGTTCATCAGCTGCACGAACACTTCCTCGGAGCCGGCGACCGCCTCGGCGAGCGCGATGCACGCGTCGTTGCCGGACTGCACTTCCATGCCTTTGATGAGCTCATCCACCGTCACCGGCCTGCGCGGCTCGATGAACATGCGCGAGCCCGGCGCGCGCCAGGCGCGCGTCGACACCGCTACCGGCTGCTCGAGCGTGAGCTTCCTGTCGCGCAGAGCCGCGAACACGAGGTAGGCGGTCATGAGCTTGGTCAGCGAAGCGGGCTCGATGCGCTCGTCGGCCTTCTCGGCGACCAGCACCTGGTCGCTCGTGAGATCGCCGACCATCCACGACCTGCCCATGACGCGTGGCGCCGGCGGCGCAGCGGCGTGCGCCGCGGCCGAGATGAGAACAGCAATGAGAAGGATGCAGCGGACCATCACTGAATCACGCAAAAGGCGCGAATTATAAGCCGGCGCGCGAACCGGGAACGATGGCTTCGACCTCCACTTCGCCGCTGCCGGTGCCGATCAGGCCCAGACGGTAGGCAGCGGCATAAGAAAGGTCAATCACGCGGCCGGAATGAAACGGCCCGCGGTCGTTGATGCGCACGATCACCTGCTTGCCGCTCTTCACGTGCTTCACGCGCGCATAGCTCGGGATCGGCAGGACCGGATGGGCCGCGGTCATCGCGTACATGTCGTAGGCCTCGCCGCTCGCGGTCTTCTGTCCATGGAAGCGCTTGCCGTACCAGCTCGCCACGCCGCGCTGGTGAAAAGGCTGCACCGACGCGAGCGGCACGTACTTCCTGCCGAAGACTTCATAAGGGCGGTTGGCGAAGCGATGCAGCGGCTCGGCGCGCGGCTTGGCGTCGGCGATGCGGTCGAGGTTGCCCGGCGGATTCGAGCCGGGGCCATCGTCCTTGTAGTAGCCGCCCTTGTTCGGTGAGGAGCAGGCCGCGAGCAGCGCGAGCGCAACGATCGGCGCGAGCCGCTTCATGCCTCGTACACGACGTTGCCGGCGACCAGGGTGTAGCGCACCCTCCCCGCCAGCTCGTAGCCCAGAAAGGGTGTGTTCTTGCCCTGGCTCTTCAGCGTCTCGGGCATGATGCGGAAGCTCGCTGCCGGATCGAACAGCGCGACGTCCGCGGGCGCGCCGATCGCCAGGCGCCCGCTAGTAACGCCCAGGACGCGCGCGGCATCCGAAGTGATGCGCGCCAGGGTCTTCGCCAGCGGCAGCTTGCGCTCCTCGCCCCATTTCAGCGTCAGCGGCAGCAGGAGCTCGAGGCCCGTTGCCCCGGGCTCGGCCTCGGCAAACGGCCTGTGCTTGCCGTCGTCGTCGACCGGCGTGTGGTCGGAGCACAGGCAATCCACGGTACCGTCTTCGAGGCCGCGGGAGAGCGCATCGCGGTCGCGCTGGCTGCGCAGCGGCGGCTCGAGCCGGCAGTTGGCATCGAAGTAGCCGAGATCGCGGTCGCACAGGTGGAGGTGATGGATGCCGACATCGCAGGTCACCGGCAATCCCTCGCGCTTCGCCGCGCGCATCATCTCGACCGCGCCCGCCGTCGACAGGCGGCACAGGTGCACGCGGGCGCGCGTCGCGCGCACCAGCTCGAGCACGGTGGCGAGCGCGATGGTCTCGGCGAAAGCCGGGACGCCCGGCAGGCCGAGCCGCGTGGCTACCTCGCCGTCGTGCGCGACGCCGCCCTTGCCGATCCAGGCATCCTCGGCGCGCAGCCATACCGGAAGACCGAAGGTCGCGGCATATTGCAGCGCGCGCCACAGGACCTGGGTATCGGCCAGCGGTACGTTCGCCTGCGAGAAGGCGACGCAGCCCGTCTCGGCGAGCTGCGCCATCTCGGTGAGGCGCTCGCCTTCGAGCTTCACCGTCAGCGCGCCGATCGGATAGACGCGCGCGTGCTCCAGCGCCTTGGCGCGCCGGCGCAGCATGTCGACCAGCCCCGGCTCGTCGAGCGGCGGGTCGGTGTCCGGCGGGCAGGCGAGGCTGGTCACGCCGCCGGCGATAGCCGCCTGCATCTCCGATTCGAGCGTCGCCTTGTATTCGAAGCCCGGCTCGCGCAGCCGCGCCGCGATGTCGATGAAGCCCGGCGCGGCGACGAGGCCCTTGGCGTCGATGGTGCGCTCGGGCTGCCCGAACGGCTCGCTGATCTTGCCCTCGGCAATGTACAGGTCGCCCGTGCCGTCGCGCCCGCTGGCAGGATCGACAATGCGCGCGTTCCGGATGGCGAGCTTCATTAGTTGCCCGCCACGATGCTCATGACCGCCATGCGCACGGCGATGCCGAAGGTCACCTGCGGCAGGATCACCGAGTGCGGCCCGTCGGCGACCGAGGAATCGATCTCGACGCCGCGGTTCATCGGCCCCGGGTGCATGACGATCGCGTCCTGGCGTGCGAGCGCGAGCTTCTCGAGCGTCAGGCCGTAGTGCTTGAAGTACTCCTGCGCCGAGGGCAGGAGCGCTCCGGTCATGCGCTCGTTCTGCAGGCGCAGCATCACCACCACGTCGCAGTCGCGCAGCCCCTCGCGCATGTCGCGGAACACCTTCACGCCGAGCGCCTCCACGCCGGCGGGCAGCAGCGTCTGCGGCCCGATGACGCGAACTTCAGGCGCGCTGAGCGTGGTCAGGCCGTGGATCAGCGAGCGCGCCACGCGCGAGTGCAGCACGTCGCCGACGATCGCCACCGTGAGGCGCGAGAAGTCCTTCTTGTAGTGCCGGATGGTGTAGAGATCGAGCAGCCCCTGCGTCGGGTGCGCATGGCGCCCGTCGCCCGCGTTCACGACGTGCTCGTGCGGCTTGACATGTCGCGCGATGAGGAACGGCGCGCCCGACGAGTCGTGCCGCACGACGAAGATGTCGGCCTGCATGGCCGAGAGGTTCGCCACCGTGTCGAGCAGCGACTCGCCCTTCGTCTGCGAAGAGACGGCGATGTTCAGGTTGATGACGTCGGCGGAGAGCCGCTTCGCCGCGATCTCGAACGTGGTCCGCGTACGCGTCGAGGGCTCGAAGAAGAGGTTGAACACGCTCTTGCCGCGAAGCAGCGGCACCTTCTTCACCTCGCGCTCGGTGACGCCGACGAAGGATTCGGCGGTGTCGAGGATCTGCGTCAGCACTTCCCGCGGCAGCCCCTCGATGGACAGGAGGTGCTGCAGCTCGCCGTTGGCGTTGAGCTGCGGGTTACGCTGAAGTTGCATCTTTCCTGCCGGGTTGCGGCTCCAGCGCGAGGGCGAGCTTGCCGTCCGTGGCGCGCGTCAGGCGCAGGCGCATGCCGCCGGGGACGTCCACCTTTGCCCCGCAATACTGCGCGCAGATCGGCAGCTGCCGGCCGCCGCGGTCGGCGAGCACGACGAGCGCGATGCTGGCGGGCCGCCCCCAGTCGAACAGCTCGTTCATCGCCGCGCGCACCGTGCGGCCGGTGTAGAGCACGTCGTCGACCAGCAGCAGCTCGCGCCCGTTGACATCGAACGGGATCTTGGTGCGCTTCGGATCGTGGTGCAGGCCCTGGGCGTCGTAGTCGTCGCGATAGAACGCGATGTCCATCAGGCCGAGCGGCTCCTTCAAGCCGAGCCGCGCGTGCAGCCGCTCGGCGAGCCAGGCGCCGCCGGTATAGAGCCCGATCATCGCGCTCTTCGGCGTAAGGCGCGGGCGCAGCTCGGCAGCGAGCTGCTCGCAGAGCTTCTCGGCGTCAGGCAGCTTCATGGAAGTATTGTTCGAGCAGGAGCTGGGCGGCGACCGAGTCGATCCGCTTGCGCTTCACAGCTCGCAGTCGGTCCTCGGCTTCCACCGAGGTATAGCGCTCGTCGACACGAGCCACCGGCAGATGAAAGCGGCCTTCGAGCTGGCGCGCGAAGCGTTCGACGCGCTTCGCGAGCGGATGCTCGCCGTTGGCGGCGACCGGCAGACCGACGACGAGCTGCGACGGGCGCCACTCGCTGATCAGTCTGGCAATGGAGTCGAATCCGGGAGCGGCGATCGCGGCGAGCGGATGCGCGCTGCCGACTTCTGGTTCTCCGACTGCTACCCCGATGCGCTTAAGACCGAAATCGAAGGCGAGGACCGTGCGGGAATTTGTGGCTCGCGCGTGGCGCTCGAGCGCCTCAGGCATGTCCCGCTTCGTCCTGCAGCCTCGCGTAGTCGAGGCCGAGAAGCTCCATCGCCTTGGGCAGCCGCTCTGCCGCGGGGATGTCGAAGAGGATCGCGTCCTTCGCCTCGACCGTGAGCCAGGCGTTCTGCGAGAGTTCCTGCTCGAGCTGCCCGGGCGACCAACCGGCGTAGCCGAGCGTCACCAGCATACGTTCGGGGCCTTCGCCGCGGCCAACCGCTTCGAGGATGTCCTTCGACGTGGTGAGGCCGATCGCTTCGCGCACCGACAGCGTCGACTGCCAGTTGCCGACCGGCGCGTGCAGCACGAAGCCGCGATCGGTCTGCACCGGGCCGCCGTAGTAGATCGGCGCTTCGGACATGGCACCATTGGCGAGCTGCAGCGAGAGCCGCTCGAAGAGCGCCGAAAGCGTCATGTCGATCGGCCGATTCACGACCAGGCCGAGCGCGCCCTGGTCGTTGTGCTCGCAGATGTAGGTGAGCGTCCTCGCGAAGTACGGATCGGCCATGCTCGGCATGGCGATCAAGAAGTGATGCGTCAGGTTGATCGAAGACATGCGCCGTGCGGCGCATTTTACCGCATCAGATCTCCACCATTTCGAAGTCTTCCTTGCGCGCGCCGCATTCCGGGCAGGTCCAGTTCATCGGCACGTCCTCCCAGCGCGTGCCCGGCACCAGGCCTTCGTCGGGCAGCCCCGCAACTTCATCGTAGACGAAGCCGCAGATGAGACACATCCACGTCTTGTACGCGACTTGATTTTCCGTCATAGAAGGGGTCGGATATTAACTCATGTCGACGTCCGCGCCGCCGGCGCCGCCGCTGGTCCTCACCTTCGCTGCAACCGATCCGACCTCCGGCGCGGGGCTGCAGGCGGACCTGCTCACGCTCGCGGCGCTCGGCTGCCATCCGCTGTCGGTGGTCACGGCGCTCACCGCGCAGGACACGAGCGGCGTCGCGCGCGTGCTCGCAATGGAGCCGGGATGGATCACCGAGCAGGCGACACGCGTGCTCGACGACATGACGGTGGCGGCCTTCAAGGCCGGCGTGCTCGGCTCGGCGGCCAACGTGCGCGCGGTGAGCGAGATCGTGGCAGCGCACGCCGACGTGCCGTTCGTGGTCGATCCGGTGCTCGCGAGCGGACGCGGCGACCGGCTCGCCGACGAAGACGCGATCGAAGCGCTGCGCGAATCGATCCTGCCGCGCACCACCGTTCTGACGCCGAACAGCATCGAGGCGCGCCGGCTCGCCGGCGAGCGCGATCTCGCGGCGTGCGCGCGCGCGCTTGCCGACCATGGCTGCGAATACGTCCTCATCACCGGCACGCACGAAGCAGGAAGCGAGGTGGTGAACACGCTCTTCGATGAAGGCGGCGTGGTGCGCGAGGACCGCTGGCCGCGACTGCCGCATGACTACCACGGCTCGGGCTGCACGCTCGCCTCGGCGATCGCCGCCTATCTCGCGCGCGGGCTCGAACCTGCACAGGCCGTGGGCGAAGCCCAGCGCTTCACATGGCACACGCTCGCCGCGGCGTTCGCGGCAGGCGGCGGCCAGCTGCTCCCCAACCGCTTCTACGGACGATGAAGCTGCGCGGGCTCTACGCCATCACGCCGGAGGCGGGCGATGTCGAGCGTAAGGTACGGCTCGCGCTGGAAGGCGGCATTGCGCTGCTCCAGTACCGCAGCAAGACGCGGCACCCGGCGCAGGCAGCGGCGATCGTGCGCATGGCACGCGACTATCGTGTGCCCGTCATCATCAACGACGATGTGGAACTCGCGCTCGAGCTCGACGCGGCCGGCGCGCACCTCGGCCGCGATGACGGCGACCTGCGGCCGGCGCGCCAGCGCCTTGGGCCTCGGATCCTGGGCGCCTCGTGCTACGACCAGCTCGAGCGTGCGCGCGCTGCGGTGGAGGCCGGCGCCGATTACATTGCCTTTGGCAGTGTGTTCGCGTCGCCCACCAAGCCCGCGGCGGTGCGCGCGCCGCTGAGTCTGTTTCGCGAAGCCAAAACGCTCGGCGTACCGCTCGGCGCCATCGGCGGCATCACGCTCGAGAACGCGCCCCAGCTCATCGCCGCGGGCGCAGACCTGCTCGCGGTCATTACCGATCTCTTCGATGCGCCCGACATCCGCGCGCGGGCGCGCGCTTATGGCAAGCTCTTCGTATGAAGAATGAAGAGCTCTACGAGCGCGCACAGCGCGTAATCCCCGGCGGCGTCAATTCGCCGGTGCGTGCCTTTCGCGCCGTCGGCGGCACGCCGCGCTTTCTCCAGCGCGCCGCCGGTGCGTACCTGTGGGATGCCGAGGGCCGGCGCTACATCGACTATGTCGGCTCATGGGGACCGATGCTCCTGGGGCACACGCACGCTACCGTCGTAGCGGCGGTCGAGGCGGCCGCGACGCGCGCGCTCTCGTACGGTGCGCCCACCGCCGAGGAGACGCTGCTTGCGGAGCGCCTGTGCGAGCTCGTGCCTTCGATCGAGCGAGTGCGCCTCGTCTCGTCGGGCACGGAAGCCACCATGACCGCGATTCGCCTCGCGCGCGGCTTCACTGGCCGCAACCTGATCGTCAAGTTCGAAGGCTGCTACCACGGACATGCCGACGCGCTGCTGGTGAAGGCGGGCTCCGGCGCACTGACGTTCGGCCATCCGAGCTCGGCGGGCGTGCCTGAGGAGACGGCGGCGCAGACGCTGGTGCTTGCCTACAACGACATCGGCGCCGTGCGTCTGGCGTTCGAGCGCCAGGGGGCGCAAATCGCGGGGGTCATCGTTGAGCCCGTCGCCGGCAACATGAACCTCGTGCTGCCGGCGCCAGGTTTCCTGCAGGCGCTGCGCGAAGAGTGCGCGAGGCATGGCGCGGTGCTGATCTTCGACGAGGTGATGACCGGCTTTCGTGTCGCGCTCGGTGGTGCACAGGCGCGCTATGGCATCCGCCCGGATCTGACGACGCTCGGCAAAGTCATTGGCGGGGGGCTGCCGCTTGCCGCCGTCGGCGGAAAGCGGGAGATCATGGAGAAGCTGGCGCCGCTCGGGCCGGTGTACCAGGCCGGCACGCTGTCGGGTAATCCGCTCGCGGTCGCGGCGGGGCTTGCCACACTGCAGCTCGTGGCGCAGCCGCGGCTTCTCGAGCGCGTCGAGGCGACCACGCGCACGCTCGTCGAGGGACTCACGGACGAGGCGCGCAAGGCCGGCGTCGCGTTCTGCGCGCAATCCATCGGCAGCATGTTCGGCCTGTATT
>DASQAW010000486.1:0-4509 GCA_035635495.1 Burkholderiales bacterium | reverse complement strand
CTCGGCGGCGTCGGTGTTCGCGCTCACCACGCTCGCCTGCGTGTTCGTGATCGCGCTTTCCTATCTGTTGATGTACGGGCCTTCGCCGTGGGGCTTCGAGCCGTTCACGCGCACCGTGGCGCGCGTCTTCACGCCGCTCGCCATCGCGGGATTCGGCGTGAAATGCGTGGCTTTCGGCGTGGTGGTCGCCGTGATTCCGATCTCTGCGGGGCTCGACGCGACGCGCGATCCGCGCACCGTGCCCGTTGCCGTGATGGGCGGAATGGTGCGGCTTTTCTTCGCCCTCGGGCTGATCGAGATCCTCGCCCTCGCGGTGAAGTACGTCTAGCCCGACTTGAGCGTGTAGCCCCGTTCGCGCATGCAGTCGAATACGCGCTGGTTCTGTGCCAGCTGGCGGTCGGCGTCGCCGTAGGAGCCCGAAGGCGCCGATACGCTAGCGCCGGTGGGTGCGGTACGCACCTCCACCGAATTCGAAGTGGTGCGCGGCGAGGGCAGGCTGGGCGTGGCCTGCGCTGCGGCGGTGCAGGCCCTCAGGTCCGCATCGACATTCGCTTCCGTCGCTCCGGGTTTGTCCCACTGGGTGTTCGTGCATCCCGCAACCAGCAACAGGCAAAACCACTTTTTCATCTCCGCCGCCGTTTCAGGGCCGGAAAAGTTGTCGGCCACCACCGATTTTGCCGCGGCGAGCGCCAGACCGGCAATGAAAGCAGGCCCGCGATCGCGATCACGACGAGGAGCATCGGCGCGATGGGCATGCAATCGGCGCGCCGAGCGCCGCGAAGACCGGTGGCTATAATCAAAACAAAGAGTTAGTGAATGGATCGCGAGAGCGCCCCGTCGCCCGTCCCGAAGAACCTGCAATTCCGCGTCGGCCTGCTCGTCGGCCTCGCGGTGGTGCTCGGCGCTGGATTCGTCATCTACGCGCTGTATGCGCGCGGGGTGTTCGAAGACACGCAGCGCCTTACCCTCATCGCGGAGAACGCCGAGGGCGTCGACATCGGCATGGATCTTACGTTCTCCGGCTTTCCGATCGGCCGCGTCAAGCGGCTCGCGCTCGACGAGCAGGGACGAGCGCGCATCGACATCGAGGTCCCCCGCAGCGACGCGCACTGGCTGCGCGAAACCACCGTCTTTACGCTCGAGCGTGGCCTGGTTGGGTCCGCGCGCATCCGCGCCTACAGCGCGAATCTGCGCGACCCGCCGCTTCCCGACGGCGCGGTGCGCAACATCCTGCGGGGCGACACCCAGGAGGAGATCCCGCGCATGGTCGCCACGTTGCGGAGCGCCCTCGAGAACCTCGAGCAGATGACCGCTTCGGGCGGCAATCTGCAGGCGACGCTCGGCAACGTGCGAGCGCTGAGCGAGCGCGCCGCCGGGCGCTACGGCGTGCTCGGCGTCCTGCTCGGCAGCGACGAGGAAGCGCAGAAGCTGGTGGCGACCGTCGATCGCGCCAATACCCTGCTCACGTCGGTCGATGCGCTGGTCGGGAGGACCGATTCACTCGTGCTCAAGACCGAGAAGCAGCTTTTCGCGCAAGGCGGGGTGATGGACGGCACCGCCCGCGCCGTCGAGCAGCTGAACAGCCTGCTCAGCGACGTGCGCGACAGCCTGAAGCGGGCCGACAGCATCCTGGCCGACGCCGAGGCGACCGCCAGCAACGCCAAGGCGGCGACCACCGACCTCGGGGCCTTGCGCAGCGAAGTCGATGCCAACGTCCGCAAGATCTCCGGCCTGATCGACGAGATCAACCGCAAGTGGCCCTTCGAGCGAAAAACCGAAATCCGGCTGCCTTAGCACTGGCGCTGCTAGTGGCCGCTTGCAGCGGCAAGCCGCCGGCGCCGGAGTGGCAGCAGAATGCCTTCGGCGCCATGCAGTCGTTCCAGCAGGGCTATCTCACCGGAGACGCGAAGGGTGCGGAGACGGAATTCCAGCGCGCGCGCGCTGAGCTGACCGCCACCGGGAGGGCCGATCTGGTGGCGCGCGCCGAACTTGTGCGCTGCGCCGCGCGCATCGCCAGCCTGGTGTTCGAGGCCTGCGCGGGATTCGAGGCGCTGCGCGCCGACGCCGGCGCCGAGGAGCGGGCGTATGCCGCGTATCTCGAGGGGAAGGCCTCGCGCCAGCCTTCGGACGAGCCGTTCGCACGGCTGGTGGCCTACGGCGTGCAGTTGCGCACCGCCAGCATTTCACCGCAGGGAATTTCCGCCGCGGTCGAGATCGCCTCTGCCCAAGGCTGGCGCCGGCCGCTGCTCGCGTGGCTCGGCGTTCAGCTCAAGCGCGCCGAGGACGCGGGCGACAGCGAAACGGCGGCGCGCCTCAAGCGGCGCATCGAACTGGTCTCCGGCTAGAATTCCCTCCCCTCGAGGAGGATCGATGGCCAAGGCGCGGCCCCCGCAGCCGAAACAGATTCGCCCGGACGATATCGACCCGCACCACCGCTGGGACCGGCCGCTGCAGGCACCGGGCCGCACGCAGGTCGACTTCGAGGAGCGCGTCAATTTTCGCCGGCTGCACGACTACCGCCTCGCTCGCGTGCGCGCTGCGCTCGCGCACTCGGGCCTCGGCGCGCTGCTCTCCTTCGACCAGCATAACATCCGCTACACGACCAGCACGGTGATCGGCGAATGGGCGCGCGACAAGCTCACGCGCTACTCGCTGCTCACCGGCAACGGCGATCCCTACATCTGGGACTTCGGCAGCGCGGCGCGCCACCACAAGCTCTACGCGCCGTGGCTGCACACCGATCACTGCCGTGCCGGGCTGCTCGGCCTGCGCGGCGCGACCGGCGGCGACATCTCGCTGTTCCGCGACGCCGCCAAGGAAATCCGCGGCATCCTGGAAGAGGAAGGCGTTGCCGATATGCCGCTCGGCGTGGACGTGGTCGAGCCGCCGATGCTGTTTGAACTGCAAAAGGCAGGCATCGAGGTGCGTGACAGCCAGCAGGTGATGCTCGAGGCGCGCGAGGTGAAGAACGTCGACGAGCTGACGCTCCTCAACATGGCCGCCGCGATGGTCGACGGCGTCTACCAGGACATCGCCGAGGCGCTGAAGCCCGGCATCCAGGAATCGCAGATCGTGGCGCTCGCCACTAAGCGCCTCTACGAGATGGGCTCCGATTGCGTCGAGGCGATCAACTCGATCTCCGGCGAGCGCTGCTCGCCGCATCCGCACAACTTCACCGATCGGCTGATCCGCCCGGGAGACCAGGCCTTCTTCGACATCATCCAGTCGTTCATGGGCTACCGCACTTGCTACTACCGCACGTTCAACGTCGGCCGTGCGACGCCGCCGCAGCGCACGGCTTACCGCAAGGCGCGCGAGTGGATGGACCGCGCGATCGAGCTCTTGAAGCCCGGCCTGTCGACCGACAAGATCGCGCTTGCCATGCCGGAGGCGAAGGAGATCGGCTTCGCGAGCGAGATGGACGCCTTCGGCCTCAATTTCTGCCATGGCCTCGGCCTCGGGCTGCACGAGCGTCCGCTGATTTCGCGCCTCACGTCGCTGCGCGAGCCGATCGAGCTCAAGGCCGGCATGGTGTTCGCGGTGGAGACCTATTGCCCTGCGACCGACGGCATCTCGGCCGCGCGCATCGAGGAAGAGGTGATCCTCACGCCCAAGGGCGCGCGCATCATTTCGCTTTACCCCGCAGAGGAACTCCCGATTGCGAACCCCTACTGAACTGAAGCTCGGCTGGATCGGCACCGGCCGTATGGGCTACGAGATGGCCGCGCGCCTTGGCCAAGGCGGCTGCGACATCGCGGTGTGGAACCGCACGCGCGCCAAGGCCGAGCCGCTCGCGAAGTACGGCGCCAAGATCGTCGATTCGCTTCCCGAGCTCGCGCGCCGCGACATCGTCTTCTGCATGGTCTCCACCTGGGACGACGTCAAGGAAGTGATGGCGAAGCTTCTCGCGGGGCCGGCAAAGCCGCGCATGGTGATCGAGTGCTCGTCGATCTCGCTCGAGGGCTCCGCTGAGCTGCGCGCGATGCTGCAGCAGAAAGGCATCGAGTACCTCGCCGCGCCGGTGAGTGGCAACGCCAAGGTCATCAAGGCGGGCAAGCTCACCATCGTTGCCTCGGGGCCGAGGAAGGCCTACGAGGACGCGCGCCCATTTCTCGATATGCTTGGCACCGGGTCGAGCTATGTCGGCGAAGGAGAGCTCTCGCGCATCGCGAAGATCTGCCACAACGTCATGCTCGGCGTCGTCATCCAGAACCTCTGCGAGATCACCGTGCTCGCCGAGAAGGCCGGCATGCCGCGTCACGCGTTCCTCGACTTCCTGAACAAGAGCGTGATGGGTTCGATGTTCACGCGCTACAAGGCACCGGCGCTCGTCAATCTCGACTTCCACGTCACGTTCACCCCGAAATTGCTGCGCAAGGACCTCGACCTCGGGCTGGATGCCGGCCGCCAGTTCGGTGTGCCGATGCCGCTTACCTCGGTCACGCGCGACCTGCTGCAGCAGATGATCGGGCAGGGCATGACAGAGCAGGATTTCTCCACGCTGCTCCT
>DASQAW010000485.1:0-5082 GCA_035635495.1 Burkholderiales bacterium | reverse complement strand
GGGGCTGGCCGTTGCGCCGCTGCTCGAGACGTCCCTGCTGCTGGCGGTCCCCGCGATCGCCACGATCGCGATCGCCTCGGCCATCGCGTCCGCCCCCGCGGCCGTCGCGGCGCTGCTGGTCGTGACGCTGGTCGCGGCGCTGTTGATCGCGCCGCGGCTCACGCTGCTGTTGAGGTGGGGCGGCTGGTGCAGGCTGCACCGGCGGGGTCGCCGATGGCGCCTTGAATAACCCGAAGAGCCGCGACAGGAAACCCTCGGCCACTGCGGCAACCGGTTGCACCACCTGCCGGGCGGCCTGCTGCGGCGCGGGCGCCGGCTGTGGCGCGCGCGCCGGACGCGGCAGGGATTCGTCGATGATCGGCGCAGGCTGTGACGGCGTGATGGTTTTCACCACGGGTTGCTGGCGCTCGATCTTGGCTTCGGCGGTCTCGGCGCCGGGCGCCTTCGGTTCTTCGGGACGCTCGACCATCTCGTAGCTCGAGGGTACCTTTTCCATCTCGTTGAGCTCGTCGTGGCGCAGGCGCTGCACCTTGTAGTGCGGCGTCTCGAGGTGCGGGTTGGGCACCATCACGATGTTCACTTTCAGCCGGCCTTCGAGCTTCTGGATCTCGGCGCGCTTCTCGTTCAGCAGGAAGGACGCCACATCCACCGGTACCTGCGCGTGGACCGCCCCGGTGTTCTCCTTCATCGCCTCTTCCTGCATGATCCTCAGGACGTGCAGCGCGGTCGATTCCGTGACGCGGATGAAGCCGGTGCCGCTGCAGCGCGGGCAGTTGATGTGCGCGGTTTCCTCGAGCGAGGGCTGCAGCCGCTGACGCGAGAGCTCCATCATGCCGAAGCGCGAGATCTTGCCGATCTGCACGCGGGCGCGATCGAACTTGAGGGCGTCGCGCAGACGGTTCTCGACTTCGCGCTGGTTCCGTTGCGACTCCATGTCGATGAAGTCGATGACGATCAGGCCGCCAAGGTCGCGCAGGCGCAGCTGGCGGGCGACCTCGTCGGCCGCCTCCAGGTTGGTGCGCAGCGCCGTCTCTTCGATGTCGCCGCCCTTGGTGGCGCGGGCGGAGTTGACGTCGATGGCGACGAGGGCCTCGGTGTGGTCGATGACGATGGCGCCACCGGAGGGCAGGGCCACCTGGCGCGAGTAGGCGCTCTCGATCTGGTGCTCGATCTGGAAACGCGAGAAGAGCGGCACGTCGTCACGGTAGAGCTTCACCTTGCCGACGTTGCCCGGCATCACGGTCTGCATGAACGCCTTGGCCTGCTCGAAGATCTCCTCGGTGTCGATCAGGATCTCGCCGATGTCGGGCTGGAAGTAGTCGCGGATCGCGCGGATTACCAGGCTCGACTCGAGGTAGATCAGGAACGGCTTTTTCGACTGGTCCGCCGAGGCGCTCTCGACCGCGCGCCAGAGCTGCATCAGGTAGTTCAGGTCCCAGTTGAGCTCCTCGGACGTGCGCCCGATCGCCGCGGTGCGGGCGATGACGCTCATGCCTTCGGGAAGCTGCAGCTGGTCGAGGGTGTCGCGCAGCTCGTTGCGATCCTCGCCCTCGACGCGGCGCGAGACGCCGCCGCCGCGCGGGTTGTTCGGCATCAGGACGAGATATCGCCCTGCCAGGGAAATAAAGGTCGTTAGCGCGGCGCCCTTGGTGCCGCGCTCGTCCTTTTCGACCTGGACGATCAGCTCCTGGCCTTCGCGCAGCGCGTCCTGGATGCGTGCGCGGCCGACGTCGACGTCGGCCTTGAAGTAACTTTTGGAGACTTCCTTGAACGGCAGAAACCCGTGCCGCTCCTCGCCATAGTCGACGAAGGCGGCCTCGAGGCTGGGCTCGATGCGGGTGATGATGCCTTTATAGATGTTGCTCTTGCGCTGCTCCCTTGATGCCGACTCTATGTCGAGGTCGACGAGCTTCTGTCCGTCGACGATCGCGACACGCAGTTCTTCCTGCTGCGTCGCGTTGAATAACATCCGTTTCACTTTTTGTTCTCCTGCGCGCGCAGGAGACCTACGTTACGGTCGGTGCTCTCCTAGATGGAATGGCGCCCGCTAGGGGCGATCAGAAGGTCCTGTGCGCGCTGCTAGTAGTATCGCTACTTCCGGTGAGCGAAATTAACCAGCGCTTCAGGCCCGACTGTGGCCGGGCAGGAGGCGGGTTGCAGGTGCCGGCACTGCCGGCGCGTCCTGTGCCTCGCAACTCGAAGCGACCGGAAGATCATACTTGAAAATGAATGACTTAAACAAGCCCGCCGCTCGCCCCAAGGTGCAGGTCGTCGAAGTGGGCGAGGAGAGCGCCGCCCAGCGCATCGACAACTTCCTGCTGCGCCGGCTGCGTGGCGTGCCCAAAAGCCACGTGTACCGCGTGCTCCGGAGCGGCGAGGTCCGTGTCAACAGCGGGCGCGTCGGCCCCGATTACCGCCTGCGGGTCGGCGACCGGGTACGCGTGCCGCCGGTGCGCATCTCCACGGCCGTAAAGACTGCAAAGCCGGCCGAGTTCCCGGTCGTGCACGAAGACGCCTCCATATTGGTAGTGGACAAGCCGGCCGGCGTCGCCGTGCATGGCGGAAGCGGGGTCAGCTACGGGGTCATCGAGTCGCTGCGCGCCGCCCGGCCCCAAGCCAAGCTCCTGGAGCTTGCGCATCGCCTGGACCGGGATACGTCCGGGCTCCTCATGGTGGCAAAGAAGCGCACCGCGCTGGTCGGGCTGCACCGCATGCTGCGCGAGGGCGAGGTGGAGAAGCTCTACACCACCATCGTGAAAGGGGTACCCGCGGAGGACACTTTCGAGCTGAACGACCCCCTGCACAAATATGTAACGCCCGCCGGCGAGCGGCGGGTCACCGTGCGCGAGGGCGGGATGGAAGCCCGCACGCGCGTGCGGGTGCGGAAGCGGGGCGCGGATTGCAGCGTGCTCGAGGTGCGCCTTCTCACCGGCCGCACGCACCAGATCCGCGTCCATCTCGCGCACGCGGGGCACCCGGTGCTGGGCGACGACAAGTACGGGGACTTCGAACTCAACCGCCGGCTGGCGAAGCAGGGGGTAAGACGCCTGTTTCTGCACGCCGGGCGTCTGGCATTCGCGCACCCGGTCACCGGCGAGCGCCTGCGGCTGGAAGCGCCGCTGCCCGCCGACATGGCGGCGTTTGCCGAGCACCTGTGAACTACCGGCTGCTGGTCTTCGACTGGGACGGGACCATTATCGACTCGGCGACCACCATCGCCGAATGCATCCGCGCCGCCGCGGCCGATCTGGGCCTGGAAGTGCCGACGAAAGAGCAGGCGAGCCATGTGATCGGTCTGGGGCTGCACGACGCGCTGCGCCATGCTGTGCCGGGGTTACCCGCGGCGCGCACGGCGGAATTCGTCGAGCGCTATCGGCACCATTTCCGCGCGCGGGAGGATGAGATGGACCTCTTTCCCGGGATGCGTGAGCTGCTCCAATCGCTGCACGGCACGAAAATCCTCGGCATCGCAACGGGCAAGAGCAGGCGCGGCCTCGACCGAGCGCTCGAGGCGACCGGGCTCGGGCCCTGCTTCCGCGCCTCGCGCTGCGCGGACGAAACGCATCCCAAGCCGCACCCGGCGATGCTGCTCGAGCTGATGGACGAGCTCGGGGTGCCGGCCGGTCAGGCGCTGATGATCGGCGATACTTCGCATGATCTCGACATGGCGCGCGCCGCCGGCATGGACGCGTTGGCGGTAACCTACGGCGCCCATGCGGAAGAAGGCTTGCGTTCCTGTCAGCCGCGCGCCTGCGTGGCGAGCGTGCCGGAGCTCGACCGATGGCTGATGCAGCACGGCTGATCTGTCCTTCGCAGGCGCTGGCCGATTCGGGCATCGGCGTGCGCTTCGAGGTTGAGTACTTCGGCGAGCGGGCGCCGGCCTTCGCCGTCCGCTACCGGGGAACCGTGCATGCATATCTCAACCGTTGCGCGCACGTCGCGATGGAACTCGATTGGCAGGAAGGAGTATTTTTCGATTTGGACGGACGCGATCTCCTCTGTTCGACGCACGGCGCCACCTACGACACGGCGAGCGGTCGCTGCGTCGGCGGCCCGTGCAACGGCACGCCGCTGGTGAAGCTGGTGGTGGAGGAACGCGACGGCATGGTTTATTTCACGGGATTGGAAGATGACTGACAGCAATTCATCATGGGAGCGCGAGCTCGTCACGAAGCTCGCCAACGAGGCGCTGCTCGAGCAGCGCAAGCGCCGCCGCTGGGGCATCTTTTTCAAGCTGCTCACCTTCGCCTACGTCACGTTTCTGCTCATCGTGATGGTCGACTGGAGCAGCCGCGGTGACCTGACGGGCGGCAAGAAGCACACGGCGATGGTCGAGCTCACCGGGCTCATTGCGCCGGGGACCGACGCGAGCGCCGAGCGGATTACCACGGCGCTGCAGGCGGCATTCAAGGACAAGAACACCCAGGGCGTGGTCATGCGCATCAACTCGCCCGGCGGCAGCCCGGTGCAGGCGCAGACCATCTACGACGAGATGCGGCGCCTGCGGAAAAAGTATCCGGACATTCCGCTCTACGCGGTGGTCGAGGACATCTGCGCCTCGGGCGGCTACTTCGTCGCCGCGGGCGCCGACCGCATCTACGTCGGCAGGGCGAGCATCGTCGGCTCGATCGGCGTGCTGATGAACGGCTTCGGCTTCACCGGGCTCATGGACAAGCTCGGCGTCGAGCGGCGCCTGATCACCGCGGGCGAGAACAAGGGCATGCTCGACCCGTTCTCGCCGCTCGAGGAGAAGGACAAGGAGTACATCAAGGGCCTGATGAAGGACATCCACGAGCAGTTCGTCGGCGTGGTGCGCGAAGGCCGCGGCAAGCGGCTGAAGGAGACGCCCGACATGTTCAGCGGCCTCATCTGGACCGGCCAGAAGAGCGTCGAGCTCGGCCTGGCCGACGGTTTCGGCAGCCTCGATTCCGTGGCGCGGGACGTCATCAAGGCCGAGGACATCGTCGATTACACGGTGAAGGAGGGCTTCGCCGAGAAGGTGGCGAAGCGCTTCGGCGCATCGGTCGCGAGCTCGCTTGCGGAATTTGCCCTGCGCGCCGCCTGGGTGCCTCGCTACTGAGG
>DASQAW010000484.1:0-1594 GCA_035635495.1 Burkholderiales bacterium | reverse complement strand
AGCCGCGTGCGCAGCTCCTTGCCGCGCACTTTCACCACCTGCTCGTCGCCCGAATAGGCCTTCACCGTCTTCGACCAGCCGTCGATCAGCTTCTTCGCTTCCGGCGCGAGCGCGCCTTCCTTCTCCTCGATCAGCGCGCCGAGCTCGGCGACGTCCGTCTTCAGCATCGCCTGCGTGGCGCGCAGTTGCTGCCGCTCGCGTGCGACCGTCGATTGCTGCGCGACTTGTGCGTGATAGCCGCGCACCGTCTCGGCGATCTCGGCGAGATAGCGCTGGCGCTTGCCCGGGATGATGACGTGCACGTTGGAGGACGCCTTGCCTTGCGGCCGCGGCAGGCGCCGCTCCCTCAAGCTGAGCCCCTTCTCGGCCAGCTTCTCGGCGATGGCGTGATAGAGCGCGGTGACGCCGTCGTCGTTGAACCGAGCGGCGATCGTGCCGAACACCGGCATCGACTCCGGGGCGGCACGCCACGCCTCCCTGTTGCGCTGCACCTGCTTGCGCACGTCGCGCAGCGCGTCCTCGGCGCCCTTGCGGTCGAACTTGTTGATGGCGACGAAGTCGGCGAAGTCGAGCATGTCGATCTTCTCGAGCTGGCTCGCCGCGCCGAATTCCGGCGTCATGACGTAGAGTGAGACATCGGCATGCTTCACGATCGCCGCGTCGCCCTGGCCGATGCCCGCCGTCTCGACGATGACCAGCTCGTGGCCGGCGGCTTTGCAGGCGGTGATCGCCGCGCCGATGGCGCCGGAGAGCTCGCTCGCCGTGTCGCGCGTGGCGAGCGAGCGCATGAACGTGCGTCCGCCGTGGATCGAGTTCATGCGAATGCGGTCGCCCAGCAGCGCGCCGCCGGTCTTGCGGCGCGTCGGATCGACCGACAGCACCGCGATGCCGAGCTCCTCGCCCTGGTCGAGGCGGAAGCGGCGCACCAGCTCGTCGGTGAGCGAGCTCTTGCCGGCGCCGCCGGTGCCGGTGACGCCGAGTACCGGGGCCGCCTTTGCCTCCAGCTTGCCGGTGAAAGCGCCGAGCTCGATCGCGGTGATGAGCTGCGCGAGCGAGCGCGGGTTGCCGGCCTCGAGCGCCTTCGGCGCGTACGGCGCGAGGTCGAAGTCGCAGCGCGACAGCATGTCGTTGATCATGCCCTGCAGGCCCATGCGCTGGCCGTCTTCGGGCGAGTAGATGCGCGCCACGCCGTACTCCTGCAGCTCCTGGATCTCCGCGGGCACGATCACGCCGCCGCCGCCGCCGAACACCTGGATGTGCGCGCCGCCGCGCTCCTTCAGAAGGTCGACCATGTACTTGAAGAACTCGATATGGCCGCCCTGATAGGACGAGATGGCGATGCCCTGCACGTCCTCCTGCAGCGCTGCGGTGACGATCTCCTCGACCGAGCGGTTGTGCCCGAGGTGGATCACCTCGACGCCCGAGCCCTGCAGGATGCGCCGCATGATGTTGATCGACGCGTCGTGGCCGTCGAACAGGCTCGCCGCGGTGACGAAGCGGATCTTGTGCTTCGCCTTGTAGACGAGCTTGGCGGAGTCGGACAGGTCCGTCATGCCGGCAAGGCTAGTTTACGTTTACGTAAACGTCAATCTCA
>DASQAW010000483.1:0-22165 GCA_035635495.1 Burkholderiales bacterium | reverse complement strand
CGCTCGACCTTGTCCTCGGTGCGGAAGCGCTGGTTGGTCTTGGTGCCCGTCTCGATGTCCTTCATCTCCACCTGCATGAAGGCGCCGCCGCGGCCGCCCACGTGCACGTGATAGCTCTTCAGCACGCGCCAGACGCGCTTGTCCCATTCCAGCAGGTTGCCGGGACGGATGCCGACTGCTTCGACCTTGGCCATGACGATGATTTGCCGCTCGGAAAAAGGCCGAGATTCTACACGTTTTATAATCAAATCATCGTGTTCGATGCAAAGTCGTTCGTCGCCGGGCTACCCAACCTGCCCGGCGTCTACCGCATGCTCGGAAAAGAGGGCGACGCGCTCTACGTCGGGAAGGCGCGCGACCTCAAGAAACGCGTGGCCTCCTACTTCCAGAAGCAGGCGCAGAGCCCGCGCATCGAGATGATGCTGTCGCAGGTCGCGTCGATGGAGGTGACGGCGACCCGCTCGGAGGGCGAGGCGCTCCTCCTGGAAAACAACCTGATCAAGAGCCTCGACCCGCGCTACAACATCCTGTTCCGGGACGACAAGTCGTACCCCTACCTGATGGTCAGCGGACACGAGTACCCGCGGCTCGGCTTCCATCGCGGCGCGAAGGACAAGAAGCACCGCTACTTCGGCCCGTTTCCGCACGCCTACGCGGTGCGCGAGAGCATCCAGCTCCTGCAACGGGTGTTTCGCCTGCGCACCTGCGAGGATACGGTGTTCGAGAACCGCTCGCGGCCCTGCCTCCTGCACCAGATCCACCGCTGCACGGCGCCCTGCACTGGGAAGATCGCGCCGCAGCCCTACGCCGAGGATGTGGCCAACGCAGTGCTGTTCCTCGAGGGACGCGAGGACGACGTGATCAAGGGGCTGACGGAGAAGATGCAGCGCGCTTCAGTGGAGAAGCACTATGAGCAGGCGGCGATCTACCGCGACCAGATCCGCGCGCTCGCGCGCGTGCAGGCGCGCCAGTACGTCGAGTCGCACCGCGGCGTCGACGCCGACGTGGTGGCCTGCGTGATTGAAGGCGGCGTCGCCTGCGTCAACCTGACGATGATCCGCGCCGGGCGCCATGTCGGCGACCGCAGCTTTTTTCCGGCGAACGCCGAAGGTGCCGAGGCGGGGGAAGTGGTGGCGGCGTTCCTCGAGCAGCATTACCTCGAGCAGCCGGCGCCCGGCTTGATCGTCACCAGCGAGCCGGTGGAGATGGAGAACGTCGTCAACCCATCGCATGGCGAGCGGCGTGTCTGGCTCGACATGGCGACCAAGAACGCTCAGCTCGCGATAGCGCAACACGTGCGCGACCGCACGACGCAGGAAACGCGGCTCGCGGCGCTGCGCGACGCGCTCGGGCTGCCGGAAGGCGCGAGCCGGGTCGAGTGCTTCGACATCAGCCACACGATGGGCGAGGCGACCGTGGCGTCTTGCGTGGTGTACGACCGCCAGCAGATGCAGAAGGCGGAGTACCGGCGCTTCAACATTCGCGGCATCACGCCGGGCGACGACTACGCCGCGATGCGGCAGGTGCTCGAGCGGCGCTATGGGAAGGTGACCGCGGAGGGCGGCAAGGTGCCCGACCTCGTGCTGATCGACGGCGGCAAAGGCCAGGTGGGCGTCGCGCGCAGCGTGCTGGCCGATCTAGGGCTGCATCAAGTCTCCGTGGTCGGCGTCGCCAAGGGGCCCGGGCGCAAGCCCGGGATGGAGGAACTGATCATCGAATCGGAGTCGCGCAGCCTGCAGCTGGCGCCTTCGCATCCCGGGCTGCATCTGATCCAGGCGATCCGCGACGAGGCGCACCGCTTCGCCGTGGTCGGGCATCGCGCACGGCGCGGCAAGGCGCGCACGACATCGATGCTGAACGAGATCCCCGGCATCGGCGCGAAGCGCCGCCAGGCGCTGATCGAGCACTTCGGCGGCCTGCGCGGCGTGCAGGCCGCCGCGATCGACGACATCGCCAAGGTCGAAGGCATCAGCCGGCCGCTCGCCGAGCGGATCTACCGCCACCTCCACGACTCCATGGCGAGGTAAGGCGGCGCGTGATCATCATCAACGTCCCCAACCTGGTCACGCTTTCACGGATCATCCTGATCCCGCTGATCATCGGGCTCTACTACCTGCCGTACGACGTGCTCTCCGACCACGGCAAGAACGCCGCAGCGACGCTCATCTTCATCCTCGCCGCGGCGACCGACTGGCTCGACGGCTACCTCGCGCGGCGGCTGAACCAGATGTCGGCGTTCGGCGAGTTCCTCGACCCGGTGGCCGACAAGCTGATCGTCGCGGGCGCGCTGATCGTCCTCGTGTGGCTGCAGCGGGTCGACATGCTGGTCGCGCTGATCATCATCGGGCGCGAGATCGCCATCTCGGCGCTGCGCGAATGGATGGCGAAGGTGGGGCAGGCGAAGAGCGTCGCGGTGGCCTTCATCGGCAAGCTGAAGACGGTGAGCCAGATGATCGCGATCCCGCTGCTCCTCTACCACGAGGAGCTGATACTCGGCCTCCCCGACGCGCAATGGCTCGGCACCGTCCTCATCAACATCGCCGCCGTGCTGACGGTCGCCTCGATGCTCTACTACCTGCGCAAGGCGCTGCCCCATGCGAAGGTGAGTGGTTGATATAATTCGGGACTTCGCGGGAATAGCTCAGTTGGTAGAGCGCAACCTTGCCAAGGTTGAGGTCGCGAGTTCGAGACTCGTTTCCCGCTCCAGCTTGCAAGGGAAGGCTCCACTGGGGTAATGCGGGCCTTCCCTTCTTCGTCCAGATAGGCAAGGCGGGATGGCAGAGTGGTCATGCAGCGGCCTGCAAAGCCGTGGACGCCGGTTCGATTCCGACTCCCGCCTCCATCCGCCCAAGGGCGTTGCACTTCGGCAACAACCGCCCGCCGGCAGGCGGCGATTCCGCCCCGGCTGGCGTGCCAAAATGCGCGCTTTGCTAGTGTTTCTGTCCACGTTCCAACAACTGGAGGGGGAATTCATGAAAGGCACGGCAATCGTTGCGGTCTTGGGATTGGCGGCCGCGGCATTCGCGGGTCCCGCCGCGGCGCAGAACGGTTACCTTGGCTTCAGCGCCGGGCAGTCGAAATTCAGGTTCTCCGGCTGCGACAGCCCCTGCGACGACAAGGGCAAGGCTTACAAGCTGTTCGGGGGTTATCAATTCAACCGCTACGCGGCCATCGAAGCCGGTTATAGCGACTTTGGCAAAGCTACGTTCGGATCTGCGGAGGTCAAGGCCAACGCGTGGGAAGTGTCCGGCGTCGGCACCTGGGGCATCCCGATCGGCGCGGGCGGCATGGGGTTCTCGGTTCTCGGCAGGCTCGGGATCTACAACGGCGACGTGAAGGCCACGGTGCCCTCGACCGGCGCCGAGGCAAAGCACGGGACGACCGACCTCACGTTCGGGCTCGGTTTGCAAGTCGATCTCAGCCGCATCATTGCCGTGCGCGGAGAATGGCAGCGCTTCAGCAAGATGGGCGGCGGAAGCCTCGGCGAGAAAGCCGATGTCGATGCGCTGAGCGTCGGCGCGCTCTGGCGCTTCTAGGCCGCGACCGCGCAGCGGAAAGAAGGGCGGCCTCGGCCGCCCTTTCTTTTGGGTTACAGTCGCCGCCACGCCCAGGTGGCGAAACTGGTAGACGCAGCGGACTTAAAATCCGCCGGCGCAAGCCGTGCCGGTTCGACTCCGGCCCTGGGCACTCAGTGGGGCGACGCTCCCGGTATCACGGAGGGGCAGGCGGCCTCGAGCGCTTCACGTCCCTGGCAATACTCCAGCCGCGCGCTTTCCTGGCAGAGAAGCCACGAGAATCCCGTCGAGGAAGCGCAGCGATGGCATTGGAGGGACGCCGCGCCGGTGCGCGACGCGCAAGGGTCATCGACGATCGGCACGGCGGCAGCGATCAGCACCGGAGCAGGCGGGGCCTTCGGGCCCGCGGCGGAACGCTTCGGGGCTGTACGCTTCGCCACATCGGGGATCTTGGGCGCGATTTTCAGAGGCTCCGTCATGTCCCCGCGCGCTGCGGAGGTGTGGATGCGAGGTGTTGCGGCCGTAATTGCCGGCGGCGCTGGGCGTGACAGGTAGCTCGTCATGGCGCCGGCAAACACGATCAGCGCCACTGCCGCGAAATAGCCGAGCGTTCCGGGAAAGCGCCGGACCCGTTCCTCCGGGTCCGCCACAGGGCCCGCCATGCTCGGCAGGGCGGCGACGGGGGCCGGGTTCTCCGGGTCAATCACCTCGATCCGCACGGACTGATCGCGTGGCAAGCGTCCCCCGGCGACGAAGTTCAGGGCGATAAGGAACACCTTGAGCGGAGCAGCCTCTGCGCCGGTGACCCAGCGCTGGAGGTCCTGCGGCGGCACCTCGAGGAGCGCGGCGAGGCGCGGGGCGCCGCCGACCGATTGCGCCGCCTGGCGCAGGACGCTCGCATAGCGTTCGCGCTTGTGGGCACGCGCCGGCGCCCCGCCCGCAACCGCCCGATTCCGTTCCGCCTCGAGCTCGGCAAGCCGCTCCGAGAGCAGCCGCAGCTCGCGCAGAATCTCCCGGCGCAGGGCGCCCGGGCCGGACAGGCGCGCCGACGAGCCGCGCCCCTCCGCGTTCCAGCACAGGGCCGCTGCGTAATCGTCGATCGCGCTCAGGTACGCCCGGCTGGCGCGATCGGTGATCACTTCGCGCGCCCGCCGGCACAGCGCGCGGATCAAGTCCAGCGCGTGCTCATCCTTCCAGTGCGCAGGGTTGTTGGCGATGAGCTCACGCATCCCGTCGCAGTGGATGCGCGCCAGCTCGAGTTGGTCCATGCGGCCGATGTTATGTGCCCGCGTTTGACAAATTCACCGAAGATGGTACTGCGGCTGTCGCCGGGTAACTACGGGTGCCCGGGATTTTCGGTGACAGGTTCGCCCTGCGGCACGGGGCTTGCTGACTCCACGGCCGGCATGACTGACGAAACGAAAGAACAGCGCGACGAGGATCTCGCCCGCTGGGCGAAGGAGCTCGGCGTCAGCTACGAGGAGCTGATCTCGACCCTGAACTACGCCGGGCCGACGTTCAAGGACCTGACCTTCTCGAGCGAGGCGCGGCGCGCCGGGTCGACGTCCATCCCGTCGTAAAGGATGTAGTCGAAGCTGCCGTCGTAGGAAACGACCCGCGCCGGGTTGCCCATGACGACGGCGCGCGCGGGGACCGAGCGGTTCACCACCGAGCCTGCGCAGACCACCACGTCGTCGCCGATCGTGATGCGGCCGACGATCACGGAATGCGCGCCGATGAACACGCGGTTGCCGAGGGTCGGCGCGCCGCGGCCTTCGCCGCGGCCGGCGACCCCGATGGTCACGTTCTGCGCCAGGCTGCAGTTATGGCCGATGCGCGCCTCGGGGGAGAGGATGATCGAGCCGTAGTGCCCGATGTAGAGGCCGTCGCCGATCTCGCAGCGGGGCGGGATGCTGATGCCGGTGATGATCTCCACCAGCTTCTGCGCGAGCGCGGCGAGCGCTCGAGTGATGGACGCGCGCCCGACCATGGCGCGCGACACCCGGTAGACGCTGCTCGCCCAGAAGCCCTGCGTGAGGAAGATCGTGCGCAGCGCCGCGTCGGCGGTGACGCGGTAGCGGCGGAAGTCGCAGTAGATGTGCCGCCACCACGGCGTGTGATGCAGCTCCAGGCGCGCGGCGTCGCCGACCTGGACCCAGGTGGTGGCCGCCTTGTGCCTAGTCGCCTGTCGCATCGACGAGAAGCGGCTGCTCGTGCTGGTAGCGCGTCGTGCGGCGCCGCCCGGCGATGTCGCGGAAGACATCGAGCACCTGCTCCGTCGTCAGGCCGACCGCGGGCGCCACCGTCTCGGCCGGCACGCCGTGGTCGAGCGCGTACATGCACACGTCGAGCGTGCGCAGCGAAATGCCGAAGAAGAACTCCTCCTGCGTCTGCGCGAGGGAGTAGGTGTCGGTGGTCGGCGGCCGGCTGCGGATCTCCTCGGGCACGCCGAGCTCGGCGGCAAGCTGGTACACCTGCGACTTGTACAGGTGCGCGATCGGCTTTACGTCGGCCGCACCGTCGCCGTTCTTCACGAAGAAACCCTGGTCGTACTCGAGGCGGTTCGGCGTGCCGGCGACCGCGTACTGCAGCCGGTCGGCGTGGTAGTACTCGAGCTGCTTGCGCGTGCGCTGCTTCATGTTGGTGGTGGCGACGATGCCGAGGTAGACCTCGGGCGGCATGCGCGCCTCCTGCTCGGCGCCCTGCGGGCTGCGCACCACCAGGTGAAAGACGTTGTAGCCTGCCGTTCCCCGCGCTTTCCGCAGCACCACCTTCGAGCGCCAGCCCGGCCCGTACTGCGGGAAGAGGCGGCGGATGTATTCATCCCGCCGGCGATAGCAACCCGCGCCGTTGAGGATCGGCGTGATGTCCTCCAGCACCGTCTCGACGCCGAGCCCGTCCGCGACCGCGCGTCCGAGCCGCAGGCTGTCCGGATCCGAGTCCTGCTCCGGCATGTAGATGCCGAGCACGTTGCCGGCGCCGAAGGCGCGCACGCACAGTGCGGCGACCACGCTCGAGTCGACGCCGCCCGAGAGTCCGAGCACCACGCCGCGGCGGCGCAGGCGCTTCAGCACCTGGCCGCGCAAGGCGGTGCAGACGCGCTCCACTTCGGCGGCGGCGTTGATGTTGAGCGACAGGGGATCGAACCGCGCGTTCATGCGGCGATCAGCTCCTTGCGCGCGATCTTGCCGTTCTCGCTCTTCGGCAGCTGGCCGCGGAACTCGACCATCGCGGGCACCATGAAGTCCTCGAGCCGGGCCGCGCAGTGGCGGATGACGTCGCGCTCGGTCAGGCCTTCGTCCGCGGCGACGATCGCCTTCACTGCCTGCCCGAGAACGGGATCGGGCACGCCGATCACCGCGGCCTCGCGGATGCCGGGGAGCTCGTAGAGCACGTTTTCGACTTCCTTGGGACTCACCTTCTCGCCGCGCGTCTTGATGATGTCGTCCTTGCGGCCGACGAAATACAGATAGCCTTCCTCGTCCGTACGGAAGAGGTCGCCGGTGTAGAGCACCTTCTCCCACGGGTAGGGCCCCGGCTTCAGCACCCGGGCGCTCGCTTCCTCGTCGGCCCAGTAGCCCTTCATCACGTGCGCCCCGCGGATGACCAGCTCGCCGATCGTGCCCGGCGGCACGCGCTCGCCCAGCTCGTCGACGACATAGGCTTCGGTTCCGGGAATCGCGATGCCGACCGATTCGGGCCGCAGCGCGAGCTGCGCGGGCGGAAGGTAGGTGCAGCGCTTGCACTCCGTGAGCCCGTACATCGAAAAGAGCTTCGCCTGCGGGAAGAGGTCGCGCAGCCGCTCGATGTGCGCGCGCGGCAGCGCCGCGGCCGTGTTGGTGAGGTAGCGCAGGTCCGGGAACATCCCGGGCGCAAGGTGCTTCATCTGCAGCAGCATCGCCGCGAGCGTCGGCACGAGCGGGAAACCGCTCACGCGCTCGCTCTTCAGCTTCTCCAGCACCACCGCGGGGTAGGTGAACGACTTCTCGAGCACCAGCGTCGCGCCCACCCGGGCGCACATCAGCGCCTGGTACAAGCCGTAATCGAAGGCGAGCGGCAGCACCGACAGCACGACGTCGTCGGGCGAGCCCTGCAGGTAGGTAGTGATCGAGGTCGCCGCTGCCACGATGTTGGCGTGCGTCATCGTCACGCCCTTCGGGAAGCCAGTCGAGCCCGACGTGTAGACGATCATCGCCAGGTCGAGATCGATGCCGGGATTGGCGCGAACCGGTGCTTCGCCGAAAGGGAAAGGGGTGAGCAGCAGGGCGGCAACGGCCGGCGCGAGCTCTCGCGCGGCGGCTGCGACGTCCGCCAGGCGCGGTTCGGTGACGAGCGCCTTGGCGGTGCAATGGTTCAGGATGTAGGCGAGCTTGTCGGCCTTGGTGCCGGGGTTCACCACGCTGAAGACGGCGCCGGCCATCAGCGCGCCGAAGACCGCGATGACGGCTTCGGGCGAGTTGTGCAGGAAGACGACCACGCGGTCGCCGCGCGCCACCCCCTGCTTCTGCAAGTGTGCCGCGAAGGAGGCGGCGCGCGCGGCGAGTTCCCGGTAGCTCAGCCGAGCCGGTCCGCAGACCAGCGCGGTCTTACCCGGAAAGCGCCGCGCGCTTTCGAGGAGGAACGATTCGACGCGCACGGTCGTCAGGCGACGAGCTGGACCGGCCGGGATTCGAGCTTGCGGCTGACGTAGTTGCTGATGGCGCGGATCGAGTCGAGGTTCTCCGGCAGCATCTCGTCGTCGTGCACTTCGATGCCGAAGGTCGCTTCGAGGAAGCTCACCAGCTCGAGCACGCCGGTCGAGTCGATGATGCCGGCGTCGAGCAGCGAGGCGTCGTGCGTGATCGCATCGCCGTCGTCGCGGAACAGGAAATTCTCGCCGATGAAGCGGCGTACAGCCAGGCTGATGTCGTGTTTCATGGGCAGGCGGTTACCGGGCAAGCGAGACGATAACGGAGCTTCGTGACACGGGATTCGAACGCACCAGCGTCCTTCAGATCAGCGGTTTCACGTAGCACGAGTGGAGCAGCTGCGTGGACAGGATACCGACGAAAGCCATGTTGTCACCGGCCGAGACCGGTCCGCGCGGATTACGGCACTTCGCCACCAGGCGGCTCACGGCCCGCGGCTCGAAGTAGCCCGCGCGGGCGATTGCCTCGGGCGCGAGCAGCGCCTCCACATAGCCGGGCGCGCCGGCGTGCAGGAAGCTCTCGCTGTCGGGCGCGCGATACGGCTGCTTCGGGCGCTCGACGATCGCGCGCGGCAGGTGGCGGCCGAGCTGCCGGCGCAGGACGTACTTCTCGCGCAATCCCCGCAGCTTCAGCGCCGGCGGCAGCGCCGCGCCGAGCTCGACCACGCGGTGGTCGAGGAACGGGAAGCGGCCCTCGACCGCATGCGCCATCGCGACGCGGTCGCCCTGCGAGGAAAGGATGTAGCCCGGCAGCAGGCAGCCGGTCTCGAGGTATTGGGCGCGTGAGAGCGGGTGCCAGGACGCGAATTCGCGCGGCAGGCTTTCGCGCAGCTCTGCCAGCGGGTCGTAGCCGTTGATCGCGCGGCGCAGATCGCCGGAATAGAACTGGCTGATGCGCCGCGTGAGCGCGAAGCGCGGCAAATGGGAGAACAGCGGGTCGTCGCTCGCCCCCAGGCCCTGGCGGAAGAACGCCTCCAGGTATTTCGCCGGCTGCGATTGCAGTCCGCCGAGGTAGGGATAGAGGCGGCGAAGGAGCAGCGGCCGCCATTTCGAATGCGGCTGGCGCGCCCAGAAGCGCCGCACCAGCGCTTCCTTGAAGATGTCGTAGCCGCCGAACACCTCATCGGCGCCTTCACCGGTCAGCACGACCTTGAAGCCGTGGTCGCGTACCTCGCGTGAAAGGAGGTAGAGCGCCGCCGGCGCCGCACGCAGCACGGGACGCTCGGTATGGCGGATCACCTGCTCGAAGGCCGCGGCGATGTCGGCGCCCTTGCAGCGCAGCGCGGAGTGGTCCGTGCCCAGCGCCTTGACCAGCGTCTGCTGGTACTGCGACTCGTCCAGCTCGGGCGATTCGAACTCCAGCGAGAACGTGCGCAACGCGCCGTGGTGCCGCTGGGCCAGCGCGGTGGTGACGGACGAGTCGAAGCCGCCGCTCAGGTATGCGCCGACCGGCACGTCGGCGCGCATGCGGATGCGCGTGGCATCGGCGAGCAGCGCCTCGACCTGCTCTCCGGCTTCGGCGTCGTTCGCGATGGCGCGCTCGCGCCCAGCCGGGAAGCGCAGTTGCCAGTAAGGCTGCACCTTGACCGCGCCGTCTTCGGCGATGAGCTGATGTCCGGGCGGCAGCTCGTGCACGTCCTTGAAGGCAGTGCGCGGCGCGAGCGGCGACCAGAAGGTGAAACACTGGTCGAGCCCGAGCGGGTCGAGCTCGGCGCGAAGCCCGGGGTAGTGGAATAGCGACTTGAGCTCCGAGGCAAAGACCAGCACCCCGTCGTGCACCGTGTAGTAGAGCGGCCGCACGCCCATACGATCGCGTGCGATCACCAGGCGCTTTCGGGGCCGATCCCAGATCGCGTACGCGAAGTCGCCGTTGAACTTCTGCACGCAGTCGGGCCCGTACTCGGCGTACGCGTGCAGGATGGTTTCCGTATCGCTGCGCGTGCGGAACACGCATCCCCGGGAACCAAGCTCCGCGGTCAGCTCGACGTAGTTGAAGATTTCCCCGTTGAACGTGACCCAGAGCTCGCCGTCGGCGGTCGACAGCGGCTGCTTGCCGCCCGCGAGGTCGATGATCGACAGGCGGCGGTGGCCGAGGCCCGCGCGGCCGTCGAGATAGACGCCGGCGTCGTCCGGGCCGCGGTGGCGCACGGCCTCGACCATGCGCTCGAGCACGCCGCGCGGCGCAAGCGGACGGGGGGTGAGCGCAAAGAAACCGGCGATGCCGCACATTGGGACGGTCAAACCTACGGTGCTTCCTGCTACTTTGATGGGCCTGCCGGCTAGTTCCTTTGGAGCCCCGCTAGAATCCCGCCCATGCCCTTCAAGGCATTCAACTTTTCCCGGTGGATCGACGAGCACGCGCACCTGCTCCAGCCGCCGGTGGGCAACCAGCTCGTCTTTCCGGCCGCCGAGGACCTGATCGTGCAGGTCGTCGGTGGGCCCAACCAGCGCACGGACTACCACGACGATCCGTACGAGGAGTTTTTCTTCCAGTTGAGGGGAAACATCGTCCTCAACGTCATCGAGGATGGCCGTCCGGCCGAGATCGCGGTGAAGGAGGGCGAGATCGTGCTGCTGCCGGGCCATTACCGGCACTCGCCGCAGCGCCCGGCCGGCTCGGTCGGCCTGGTGGTGGAGAAGATCCGCCCGCGCGACGTGAACGACGCGTTCGAGTGGTACTGCCCGAAGTGCTGGGCGCGCGTGCACCGCGTCGAGGTCAACGTGCAGAACATCGTGCGCGACCTGCCGCCGCTTTTCGAGGCGTTCTACGCGAGCAGTCGCAAGTGCCCGCAGTGCGGGCATGTCCACCCCGGGAAGGGTTAACCTCAGGTTACCGCAGCAGCGAAAGGCGGACTCGGTTGCGGCCGAAAAGGTAGGTGTAATCGCGCGCCGCGGCGAGCTCGCGCGTGAGGAGCACTCCCAGGCCGCCGATCTTTCCCATCTGCACCCGGTAGGCGAAGGGGTTGAACGGCGGCGCGGTGTCCTCGTAAGTGAGCTGCACGGCCTGCGGCTGCGCATCGATGGTCACCCAGACCGGCGCGTCGCAGTCGCCGCGGTAGCCGTGGTTCACGCTGTTGATGAACAGCTCCTCCAGCACCAGGTTCAGGCGCAGGCAGCGCTCGCGCGGGAGCCGGACTTCGGCGCAGAAGGCCTCGAGGAAGGAGCCGATGCGCTTGAGCTCGGCAAGCCGTGCAAGAAACATTGCTGATCGGGCATTTTTCACGTGGGCGGCCATGGGGGCACGTGCATTATAGAATCCGCTAAAACAACCCTTTGGGGGGCATCATGCGCTGGACCATCGCTCTAGCAGTCCTCGGCTTTACCGCCACCGCCTGGGCGGCCGATGTCGGCGAGATCAAGATCGCCAAGGGCGCGGCGCATCTCGAGCGCGGCTCCCAGCGCCTGACGGTGCGCGTGGGCATGCCGGTGCAGGAATCCGACAAGGTCGTGACCGGCTCCGACGGCACCGTCGGCATCACGTTCGCCGACAACAGCCTACTCTCCGTCGGGCCGAGCAGCGTCCTCGCCATCGACCGCTACGTGTTCGACTCGACCACGCACGCCGGCCAGTTCGACAGCACGCTGAGCAAAGGCACGCTCGCCGTGATCTCCGGCAAGATGGTCAAGCAGTCGCCGGACGCGATGCGCGTGCGTACGCCTTCGGCGATCATGGGAGTCCGCGGCACCGAGTTCATCGTGCGAGTGGACTGATGGCGGCACTCGCCGTCATCGCGGCGATCGGCCTCGCGGTGTTTCTGCTACGGGGCCCGCCGGACGAGACGGTCGTGGTGCTGCCCAGCGCCGACGGCCATACCGGCACCGTGGTCGTCCAGCGCGGCGAGACCCGGCAGGTGCTGGACCAGCCCTATGCCACCAGCCGGACGGGCCACGGCGAGGTCGAGCGCCTGTCCGATAGCGAGGTGCGGCGGAGCTTCGGCAACACGCTGCAGGCGCTGCCGGCGCGGCCGACGGCCTTCATGCTGCACTTCGTCACCGGCACCGACGAGCTGACCGCGGAGTCCAAGGCGGAGCTGCAGAACATTCTCGCGGCGCTGAAGGATCGTCCGCTGCCCGACGTGCTGGTCATCGGCCACACCGATACGGTCGGCGACCTGATCGTCAACGACCGGCTTTCGGCGCAGCGCGCCGAGACGGTCAAGGGCTTCCTCGTCGAGATCGGCATTCCGGCCGCACGCATCCGCACCTCCGGCCGCGGCGAGCGCGAACCGCTCGTGCGCACCGCCGACGAAGTCGACGAGCCGCGCAACCGCCGCGTCGAGATCAACGTACGCTAGGCGCCGTTCCGGCGCACGCATAGCAGGGTCAGGTCGTCCGACTGCTCCGCCTTTCCAGCGAAGCGCCGCACGTCTTCGTGCACGGCGGCGACGATCGCCTTGGGTTCCGCACCCCCGAGCGCGTCGAGGACCGCCAACAGGCGTGCCGTGCCGTAGAGCTCGCTGCGCTCGTTCATCGCCTCGGTGACGCCGTCGGTAACCACGCAGAGCCATCCGCCCGGCGCGAGCTCGATCTCGGCGCTCGAGTAGGCGAAGTCGCGGATCACGCAGAGCGGCGGGCCGCCCGAGTGCATGAGGCGCTCCGGCGGCGAGCCGGGCTGGCAGGCGACCGGCGGCTCGTGCCCGGCGCTGCAGAACGCGAGGCGGCCGCTGCGCGCGTCGAGCATGCCGGCGAGGGCGGTGACGAAGAGCGACTCCGGGTTGTCGCGGCTGATCTCGGCGTTCGCCTGGTTGAAGATCTCGGCCGGGTCGCGCGCGCCGCGCAGCGCGATGCTCTTCAGGAGCGATTTGGACAACGCCATGAAGAGGCTGGCGGCCAGGCCCTTGCCCGAGACGTCGCCGACCAGGAAGAAAAGCCGGTCCTCGTCCAGCATGAAGCAGTCGTAGAAGTCGCCGCCGACGGTGCGTGCCGGCTCAAGCAGTGCCTCGAGCGTAAAGCGCTGCTCATAAAGGAAGAGCTCGCGCGGCGACGGGAGAAGGCCCATCTGGATGCGGCGCGCCGCCTCGAGCTCGCCAGCCACGCGCGCCTGCGCCTCGCGCAGCGCGCGGCGCTGGCGGTCGGCCTCGGCGAGCGTCGAGGCGAGCAGCGTGGCGAAGAGGAACGCCGCGCCGATGGCAGGTGCCGCGACGTTCAGCAGGTAGCCCGCGCGGAAAGCGACCAGCCCGATCGCCACGAACGCCGCGAGCACCGCCGCGAGCAGGCTGGCCGACACCCCGGGCCGCAGCGCCGGCACGAGAAGGACCAGCGCGAGACCCGCCGCCGCGAGCAGCGCGGCCTCGATCCAGGTGGCGCCGGTCGGCCGGCGCAGGTACTCGCCGTCGAAGATCTGCTCGAGGATCTGCGCGTGCACTTCCACGCCGGGGATGCGCTCGCCTATGGCGGTGGTCTGGAAGTCCAGGAGCCCAAGGCCGGTCATGCCGACGAGCACGAGCTTGTCGCGCAGGAGCTCGGCGGCCGCCTTGCCCGCCAGCACGTCCTCCGCGGAGACGACGCGCTCGGGGTCGTGAGGCCCGAACCAGACGTACATCGAGCCGTCGGACTGGAGCGGGATGTCGAGCGCGCCGATGCCGAGCGCCACGCGCTCGCCGCCCTGGTCGGTGAGGCGGAGCACCGGCGCGCCGGTCGCGACCCGGATCATCTCGATCGAGAGCGCGGGCACGATCACCTGCCCGATGCGCGCGACCAGCGGCACGCGCCGCACGACCTCCTTCGCGTCGGAGCTGATCAGGCCGCGGCCGTCGCCGGCCTGGTTGATCTCGGGTCGGCTCTGCAGGTGGCCGTCGAAGCGGCGCAGCTGCAGTTCGCGCTTCGCCGACACCCGCGCCGGCGCCGCGCGGGGCGGGAAGGGATAGCGGCGGTCGCGGTACTCCAGCCCGGCGATGCCCATCACCACCTTGCCGCGCTGGACGGCCTGCGCCAGCAGCGCATCCGAGGTGGCGGAAGAGCGGTCGGGCTCGACGAAAAGGAGGTCGATGCCGACGGCGGCCGGCCCGGCCGCGTTGATGGCGTCGACCAATTGCGCGACGACGCTGCGCGGCCACGGCCACTGGCCGCGCGCATCGAGCGCGCGCTCGTCGATGGCGACGACCACCGCCGGCGCGCTGGCGCGGCTGCGCGGCATCAGCTTCTGGTAGCCGTCGAAGACCGCGTCGCGCAGCGCGCCGAGCGGCGGCGGCTCGAGGCCGACGAGGAGGCAGAGCGCCGCGAGCAGTCCGGTGCCGACCGCGCGCGGGCCCGAGCCGAATCTCAGAGGAAAAGCCTCAGAGATCGATCTCCATCCCGTCGTGCGCCGCCGAGACGCGCAGCGGCCGCTGCCCGCGCGTCAGCTCCTCCAGCCGGCACGCGTCGCGCAGCAAGCCCTCGATCGCCGCATCGCTGTTCGCCGGCTCGTGGTGGAACAGCACCAGGTGCCTGACGCCCGCCATCTGGCAGAGCTCGACCCCGACCACGTTGCTCGAGTGCCCCCAATCCTCTTTCACCGAGATCGCTTCCGCGAGCGAGTACATCGCGTCGAAGATGACCAGGTCCGCGTCGCGGAAGAACGCGACGATCGCCGCCGTCTGCGCGCGGTCCTCGAGCTTGTGCTCCGAATCGGTGGTGTAGACGATGCTGCGCCCGCCGATCTCGAAGCGGTAGCCGTACGAATCGCCGGAATGGCGCTGGAGCTGCGGCGTCACGCGCAGGCCCGACACCTCGAAGGGGTGGCCCGCCGCGAGCTTCACGAACTCGATGGTGGCGCCGAGGTGGTCGAACGACACGGGGAAGCAGGGCGGCGACTGCTGCAGGCGCAAGGCCTGCTCGAGGATGTCATGGCAGCCGTGGATGCGGATGCGCATGCCCTGCACATACGCCGGGCCGAAAAACGGGAAGCCCATGATGTGGTCCCAGTGGACGTGCGACATGAAGACGTTCACCGTCGCCGGCCGGCCGCCCTGGCGGGCGAGGACGTGCTCGCCGAAGGCGCGCGCGCCGCTGCCCATGTCGCAGACGAAGTACTCCTCGTGGCCGGTCTCCAGCTCGACGCAGGAAGTGTGGCCGCCGAAGCTGTGGCTCACCGAGAAAGGCAGCGCCTCCTGCGCGAAGGCGTACGCCTCGCCGTAGGAATCGAAATGCCGGCCCGAGGCTGCGAGCAGCGCGCGCGCGAGCTTGTCGCGGATGTCGGCGGCGGTAAGGGCGACGGGGATCGAGCCGCGCGTACCCCAGAAGCGTACGCGCATGCCGCGGTCAGCCCCGGTCGAAGGCCTCGACGGCCTCCGGCGAGACCGAGGCGAGCGCCTCGCGCGTAGTGCCGAACACGGGCAGCACGAGATTGAAGCGGCTGATCTGCAGGATCTCGGCGACCACCGGCTGGGGCGCGGCGACCACGATGCGGCTCGACCGCATCGCCGCCTGCTTGGCGGCGATCATCAGGCAGCGCAGGCCCGCGCTGGAGACGTATTCGAGGCCCGACACGTCGAGCACGAGCGCGGCGCCGTCCCGCGCGCACTCGTCGAGCTGCCCCGCGAGGTCGCGCTGGAAGGCTTCGCAGTTCTCGTGGTCGAGCCGGCCGCGTGGCGAGACCACACGCGCCGTGCCGTAGCTCCGGTGGGAGAGGGGCATGAGATATTCTAGGGTCCCCCATGCAGAAACCCAAACTCGCTGCCCAGCGCCTGCTCGAGGCGCACGCGCGCCGCGAACCCTTTGCGCCGCTGCCGCCGGAGCTTGCGCCGCGCACCGCCGAGGAGGCGTACACCATCCAGGACTGGTTCGTCGCCCTGCGAGCCGAGAGGCTGGGCGCCATCGCCGGCTACAAGATCGCGCTCTCGTCGAAGGAGATGCAAAGATTTGTGGGCGTGGACGAGCCGCAGGCAGGGGTGATGCTCGAGTCGACGCTGCAGCGCACGCCGGCCAAGGTGCGGGCGATGGACTACGTGCATCTCGTCGTGGAGTTCGAGATCGCGGTGCAGATGGCCGCCGACCTGCCGGCCGCCGATGCGCCTTACTCGCGCGGCAGCGTCGCGCCCTTCATCCAGGCGGTGATGCCCGCGATCGAGATCGCCGACGACCGCAACGCCGACTACCGCCGGCTCGCCCAGGCGCCGCTCGAGCTCATCGCCGACAACGGGTGGAACGAAGGGGCGGTGCTGGGCCTACCGGTGACGAAGTGGGCCAGCCTCGATCTCGGCGCCCTCCGGGGCGTCGCCACCATCAACGGCAAAGTGGTGGGCGAGGGCATCGGCGCCGCAGCCATGGGCCATCCGCTCGAAGCGCTCGCCTGGGTGGCGAACCATCTCGCGGCGCACGGCCGCGGCCTCGTGTTCCGCGATGTCGTGATCACCGGCAGCATCATCACCACCAAGACGGTCCAAGCCGGCGACCTGGTCAAATTCGCGGTCGAGGGGCTGGGTGAAGCGGAGCTGCGCGTCGACTGAGCGTCGCCTGCCGGTGACATAGTCCGACGGGGTAGGCCCGCGCGCATGCGGCCGCGCGCGGCTTCTGAAAAAGTGCCGCTGTGCAGCGGGTTCTCGCAGGACTGCGGCCGTACCTCCTGTTCGCGGGGCTTTTCAGCCTCGCGATGAACCTGCTGCTCCTCGCGCCGCCGCTGTACATGTTGCAGGTCTTCGACCGCGTGCTGACGAGCCGCAGCGGCGAGACGCTCGTCGTCCTCACGATCGCCGTCGCGCTGGCACTCATCACCATGGCGGCGCTCGATGTGGTCCGCGCCTATCTCCTCGGGGCGCTGGGCGCCGCGCTCGACCGCCGCCTCGGGCCCGAGGTGCTGGACGGCCTGCTGACCCAGGCCGGGCGCCTCGGATCGCGCGAGCACGCCAACGCACTGCGCGACGTGCACTGCGTGCGCAGCTTCTTCAGCGGCAGCGGCATCCTCGCGCTCTTCGATGCGCCCTGGCTGCCGGTGTTCGTGGTGGTCATCGCGCTGTTCCACCCGCTGATGGGCGCGATGGCGCTCGCCGGCGCGATGGCCATGCTGACGCTGGCTTTCTTCAACGAGCGCATGACCCGCAAGCCGCTCGAGCGCTCGCAAAACGAAGGGCGGCGCGCGGCGCGCTTCATCGACACGAGCGTGCGCAACGCCGACGTCGTTAACGCGCTCGGCATGCTGCCCGCGGTGGTTCGGCGGTGGACAGAGCTCAACGAGGCAGCGCTTGCCGAGCAGGCGCGTGCCACGCGCTCCGGCACGGCGCTCTCGGCGCTCACCAAGTTCACGCGCCAGTTCATCCAGTCGGCGATGCTCGCGCTCGGCGCATACATCGTCCTCGAGCAGCAGGTCACCGCGGGTGTCATGATGGCCGCGACGATCCTCCTCGGCCGGGCGCTCGCGCCGGTCGAGCAGCTCGTCGCCGGCTGGCGGGCGCTCGTCGAGGCGCGCGCCGCATGGCGGCATCTTTCCGAGCTGTCCGCGAGCCGTCCGAGCGGGGAGCCGGCGACCGCGCTGCCGGCGCCCGCGGGCCGACTGGTGGCGGAAAACCTCGTTTTCGGCATTCGCGGTACGCCGCGCCCGATCATCCGCGGCGTCTCGTTCTCGCTCGGCGCTGGAGAAGCGCTGGGCATCATCGGACCCAGCGCCTCGGGCAAGTCGACGCTCGCGCGCCTCCTGATCGGCGTATGGCGGCCGGCCACCGGCGCGGTGCGCCTCGACGGCGCCGACCTCGCCGCCTGGCCGCGCGAAAGCCTCGGGCCGCATATCGGCTACCTGCCGCAGGATGTCGAACTCTTCCCCGGCACCGTGGCGCGCAACATCGCGCGCCTCGGCGAACCCAACGACGCCCAAGTCGTACGCACTGCGCAGCGGGCCCATGTCCACGAGCTGATCCTGCGGCTGCCGCAGGGCTATGACACCGAGCTCGGGGAAGCCGGCGCGCTCTCACCCGGGCAGCGCCAGCGCATCGCGCTCGCGCGCGCGCTGTACGGCGACCCGCGCGTGGTGGTGCTCGATGAGCCGAACGCCAGCCTGGACCACGACGGCGAGCAGGCGCTCCTCGCCACGCTGCATGGGCTGAAGGAGGAGGGCGTGACCATCGTCCTCGTGGCACACCGTCCCTCGCTCCTCGGCGGCGCGGACAAGGTCCTCGTGCTGCGCGAAGGCGCGGTCGAGGCCTTCGGCCCGCGCGCCGAGATCCTGTCGCGCGTCGTGAGGCGCGCCGCATGAGCGAGCTCCGGCGCCTCGTCGGCGCGGGCCTGCTGATCATCGGCGCGGGCGCGGCGGGCTTGGGCGCCTGGACGCTGCTCGCGCCGCTCACCGGCGCGATCGTCGCGCCGGCGTTCGTCAAGGTCGACCTGAACCGCAAGGTGGTGCAGCACCAGGAGGGCGGCATCGTGCGCGAGATCCGCGTGCGCGATGGCGATGCGGTCAGGCAGGGACAGCCGCTCGTCGTCATCGAGGACGTCCGCGTCGACTCGACGCTCGACCTCCTTTCCACCCAGCTCATCGCCGAGCGCGCCAAGAGCGCGCGGCTCACCGCCGAGGCGGCGTACGCGCCGAAGGTGGCATTCCCGGCGGACATCCAGCGGCGCGAGAACGAGCTCAAGGTGATCGAGATCCTGGAACGGGAGCGCGCACTGTTCCGCTCGCGCCGCGACTCCGTGGAGTTGCAGATCGCGGCGCTGCGCGCCCAGATCAGGGACACGCAGGCCGAAGCGGCCGCGCTCGCCGCGCAGCTCGCCGCCGAGGAGCGCGCCATCGCGCTGCAAAAGGAGGAGCTGGCGGCGAACGAGGAGCTCCTGCGCCAGAACTACGTGCAGAAGACGCGCGTGCTGACCCTGCAACGCGCGGTGGCGGAATACGAGGTCAAGCACGGCGAGCATCGTGCCGAGCTGGCGCGCAGCCGGCAGAAGGCGGGCGAGCTCGACCTGCGGATCATTACCGCCCAGAGCACGTACAAGCAGACCGCCGTCGATGAGCTGAAGGACGCGACCGGACGCATCTTCGACCTGGAGGAGCGCCTGCGGCCCTCGCGCGACGCGGCCGAGCGCCAGCAGGTCCTGGCGCCGATCGCGGGCGAGGTGGTCGGCCTGCGGGTCTTCACCCCCGGCGCCGTGGTCGGGCCGCGCGACGTGCTGATGGAGATCGTGCCCGCCGAGAAAACGCTCATTCTGGAAGCCCGCATCCGGCCGGAGGACATCAACCACGTCGTCAAGGGCACGTCCGCCGACATCCGCCTCACCGCCTACAAGCAGCGCACCACGCCGCTCGTCGGCGGCCGCGTGAGCTACGTCTCCGGCGACCGGATGGTCGATCCGCAGAACCAGAACGCCGCCTACTACGTCGCGCAGATCGAGGTGCTGCCGGGCACGCTCGGGGACCTGAAGATGCACGCAGGCATGCCTGCTGAGGTCTTCATCCGCACCGACAGCCGCACGATGTTCGACTATCTGCTCGCGCCGGTGACCGCGTACCTGCGCCGCGCGATGCGCGAGCCGGTCTGATGCGCCTGCTCTTCGTCCACCAGAACTTTCCGGGCCAGTACCGCCATCTCGCTGGCCATTACGCGCGCCATGGCCACGACGTGGTCGCGGTCGGCGAGCGCGCCAACCTGGCGCGCACCTGCCGCGTGCCCGGCGTGCGCCTGCTCGGCTACGACGCTCCGCCGCCGGCGAGCGGCGCGGAGGCGCCCGCCGTTCGCGCGATCCAGCGTGGCCGCCGCGTGGCCGCCGGCTGCGCGCAGCTGCGGCGCGCCGGCTTCGTCCCCGATGTGGTCTTCGCCCACATCGGCTGGGGCGAGGCGCTCTTCCTCAAGGACGTGTTCCCCGAGGCGCGCATCCTGCTCTACTGCGAGTTCTTCTACCGCCCGCGGGGTGGCGACCTCGGCTTCGATCCGGAGTTTCCGGCGACGCCGGAAAAGCTGCTGCACCTGCGCGTGATGAACGCGCCGTTGCTGATGGCGCTCGATGCCTGCGATCTCGGCATGGCGCCCACCCGCTGGCAGCACCACCAGTTTCCGGCCGTGCACCAGCGGCGCATTGCCGTGATCCACGACGGCATCGACACCGATGGGGTTCGCCCCTCCGGCGCCGCGGAGCCCGAGCTCGTCACCTACGTCGCGCGCAACCTCGAGCCGTATCGCGGCTTCCATACGTTCATGCGCGCGATCCCGGAGATCCAGCGCCGGCGGCCGAAAGCGCGCATCGCCATCGTCGGCGGCGACGAGGTCAGCTACTCGCCGCGACTTCCGGCAGGGCAGACCTATCGGCGCCGCCTGCTCGCCGAGCTCGGCGAGCGCATCGATCTCTCGCGCGTGGACTTCCTCGGCCGCATTCCGTACCAGGACTACCTCGCGTTGCTGCGCCGCTCCGCTGCGCATGTCTACCTGACCTATCCGTTCGTGCTCTCGTGGTCCCTGCTCGAGGCGATGGCCGCCGGCTGCCTGATCGTCGGCTCGCGCACGCCGCCGGTGCAGGAAGTGATGCGCGACGGCGAGAACGGGCTGCTGGTCGACTTCTTCGCCCCCGCCGCTATCGCGGAACGCGTTTCCTACGCGCTCGAAAACCAGGCCGAGCTCCAGCCCCTGCGCGAGCGCGCCCGGCAAACGGTAGTGGAGCGCTACGACCTGAAGCGCGTCTGCCTGCCGGCGCAGCTGCGCCTGGTGGAGTCGCTACAGCGTCAGCGAGCCGACGCTCGTGCCGCCGCAGACGTAGAGCACCTGGCCGGTGACAAAGCCCGCGTCGCGCTCGGCGAAGAACATGACCGCGCGCGCGACGTCGTCGGGCTGACCTAGCCGCTTCACCGGGATCGTCTGGATGACCCGCTCGACCTGGGGGCTGCCCTCCGGGACGATGCTATGGAAGTTCGCCGTCTGGATCGGGCCGGGGGCCACCACGTTCACCGTCACGCCGTGCGGCGCGAGCTCGAGCGCCCACGTGCGCGCCATGCCGAGCATGCCGGCCTTGGTTGCCGAGTAGGAGGTGCGCGTCGGCAGGCCGAGCACCGCGCGCGAGGACACCAGCACTACCCGCCCGTAGCCGGCGTTCCTCATGGTCGGAAGCGCCGCCTGCAACAGGATGATCGCCGCCGACAAGTGCACGTTCACCAGCGCATTGAAGTCCGGCAGCTTGAGATCCGGCAGCAGGGCAGGGCGGATCACGCCGGCGTTGTGGATCACCATCGTGACGGCATGGTCGCGCGTGATCTCCGCCGCCGCGCGCTTGGTGGCCTCCGCATCGGCCAGGTCGACGTGCACGTGCTTGAGCTTTGCATGCGCCAGCCCGGAGGGCTGCACGTCCAGAGACACCACCTCATGGCCTGCGTCCAGCAGGCGTTTCGCGATCGCCCGCCCGATTCCGGCGCTGCCGCCGGTAATGACCGCGGTGCTCACAGGAAGAGCTGGATCGACGGCAGCATTGCGTCGCAGTTCAGGATATCGACGCGCTTCAGGCGGATGCGCAGCCGGTCGTGCGACCAGACCAGCGTGTGCCACGCGGTCGCGGCGTAGCGCTGCGAGTCGTCTGCCTTGGCCTCGGTGTAGATGAACGGCGTGCGCGTCAGATATTCACCGCGGTCCGCATCGGCCTTCTCGATGTCCGGCTCCTGCAGCACATGGAGGCAGCGGCTGGCCGGCTGCTGCGAATAGGCGAGGGGACTCTTCAGCCGCTCGATCCGCAGCCGCAGCAGCAGCTTGTCCTCGTATGCGAGGGAATTGTGCAGCAGGGGATCGGTCTGTCCTGGCGCCGCAGGCACCCAGTAGTGCGCATCGTCGGTGAAGAGCTCGTACCACTCCTCGAATCTCTTCTCGTCAATCAGCCTCGCCTCATGTTTCACGAAGCGCACGAGATCCGCAATCGTCGGCCGGGCGCTCATGCGCTGACCATGAATTCGCGCCAGGCGCGGAACTGGTTGCGCATCGAGATGTCGCTCGTGCCGTTCGCCGTGAGCTCCGCGGCGTCCACTTCCGCAGGATCGAAGTTGCGCTGCAGGTTGACCCACTCGTTGCCCTGCGCGGCGAGTCCTTCCTGG
>DASQAW010000482.1:0-1528 GCA_035635495.1 Burkholderiales bacterium | reverse complement strand
TTCGTCACGAGCGTCGCCTACGCGGTGAACCCGAGCCTCTACGCAAACGCCGGCTACGATCCGTTCACCGACTTCATCCCGGTGATCCTCGGCCCGAGCACGCCGAACATCATCACCGTCAACCCGGCCGTGCCGGCGAAGAACCTGCAGGAGCTGGTCGCGCTCGCACGGACGGAAAAGCTTTCCTATGCCTCCTCCGGCGTCGGCACCACGACCCATCTTTCGATGGAGCGCATCAAGATGGCGGCGAAGGTCGACATCACGCATGTGCCGTACCAGCCGGCGCAGGCGGTCGGGGCTGCGGTCGCCGGCCACACGCAGATCTCCAGCACCTCCATGCCGCCCGCCGTGCCGCACGTCAGGGCCGGGCGCGTGCGTGCGATCGCCGTCACGAGCGCGCAGCGCTCGCCCGCATTGCCCGACGTGCCGACGGTGAACGAGCAGGGCTTCTCCGGCTTCGACGACCTGACCTGGACCGCCTTCTTCGCGCCGGCCGGCATGCCGCAGGACCTGGTCAACCATCTAAACGCCGAGATCAATCGCGCGCTGTCCAATCCTGACGTGCAGGAGCGCCTGGCGACGCTCGGCCTCGAGTGGAAGGCGAATACCTCCGGCGAGTTCGCCGCTTTCCTGCGCGAGGAGGTGCAGAAGTGGTCGAAGGCGGTGCGCGATTCGGGCGCGAGGGCCGATTGAAGCCACCGTTCCGCGCCGACCACGTCGGCAGCCTGCTGCGGCCGCCGGATCTGAAGCGCGACCCGCAGGCCGCCATCCAAGAGGTAGTCGCAAAGCAGGAATCGATCGGCCTCGAAAGCATCACCGACGGCGAATTCAGCCGCGAGTGGTGGCATCTCGACTTCCTCTCGCAGCTCGAAGGCGTGAAGGTGCGCGAGAACCCGGGGCCGAAGTTCGGCGGCACCGAAGAGCAGCCGCCGATCCCGACGGTGACCGGCAAGCTGCGCTACGCGAAGCCGATCATGGTCGGTGATTTTCGCTTCCTCAAGTCGGTGACGAAAAAGACGCCGAAGTTCACCATCCCCTCGCCCTCGATGCTGCATCTGCGCGCCGGCCGCAAAGGCGTCGCCTACGACGACATGAACGAGTTCTGGGCCGACGCGGCGGCCGCCTATAAGGCTGCCATCGCCGCGTTCGCCAAGGCCGGGTGCACCTATCTGCAGCTCGACGACGTGGCGTTCGCCTATCTCTGCGATCCGAAGATCCGCGAGGCCTGCCGCCAGAACGGCGACGACCCCGCGACGCTGCCCCGCACCTACGCCGATACGATCACCCGGGCGCTCGAGGGCCGGCCGGCGGGCATGACGATCGCCATGCATACGTGCAGAGGGAACTTCAAGAGCGCCTGGGTGGCCGAGGGCGGCTACGAGCCGGTGGCCGAGGCGATGTTCTCCGCCGGCGTGGATGCCTTCTTCATGGAGTTCGACACCGAGCGCGCGGGAGGCTTCGAGCCGCTGCGCTTCGTGCCCAAGGGGAAGAAGGTGGTGCTGGGGCTCGTATCGTCCAAGACGCCGAA
>DASQAW010000481.1:0-18518 GCA_035635495.1 Burkholderiales bacterium | reverse complement strand
CGTCGAACCAGATCGCGGCATGGTCGACGTTCTCGAAGGGCCAGTCGGTCGAGAACATGATGCGGTCCGAGCCGATCTCGAGCATCGCGTCGATCAGCGTCTGCGTGCGGAAGTTGCCGGAAGTGGTCAGGTGGAAGTTCTGCTGGAAGTACTCGCCCAGCTTTTTCTTCGCCGGGTAGCGCGGCGGCGCCTTGGTCCAGGCGTTGCGGTTGTCGACGCGCCAGATGCTGTACGGCAGTCCCTCGCCGAGGTGGCCGAGGATGATCTGCAGGCGCGGATGGCGGTCGAAGAGCCCTGAGGCCATCAGCCGGAGCGCGTGCACCGCGGTCTCCTGGCCGAACGCCCAGGTCGGGCCGAGCAGCCACGGATGGCCCTCGTAGATCTGCGCCGCGCTCGGCAGCGGGTTGCGCGGGTGAAGGTAGAACGGCACGTCGAGCTTGTCGCACTCGGCCCAGAAGCCCTGGTAGCGGGCGTCGTCGAGATAGACCATCGAGTTCGGGTCGCCGACCTGGGAGAACCCGTTGACCAGCGCGCCGCGGAAGCCGAGCTGCTTGATGCAACGGCGCAGCTCGCGCGTCGCGCCGTCGGGGTCCTGCAGCGCGAGCGCGGCGAGGCCCTGGAAGCGCTCGGGTCGCTTGGCCACCTCGCGCGCGAGGAAGTCGTTGGCGCGCCGCGCGACCTCGGTGGCGCGCCCCGCATCGGCGATCGCCTGGATCGCCGGCGCATTGAGCGACAGGATCATCATCTGCATGCCGTGGCGGTCCATCTCGGCGAGGCGGCGCTCCTGGATGTCCATCAGCCGCGACTCGAGCTCCGGCCAGGTCGCGTCCGCCAGGAATCCTTTCGAGTCCGAAAGCGTGTCGGGAATTGCGAAATGTTCTTCCAGGCCAATCTTGCCTTGCATGGTCGTCTCCTCCGGTGGCATGTTAATGCCCCCGGAGGGTCCATGAATCCGCAAGCCCAGACCGTCGCCACCTACGATCCCGGCGTCGCCCTCGAGTTCTTCAAGTCCGCCGGCAAGGCCGCGGCGATCGCCGAGGGCCAGAAGATCTTCGCCGAGAACGAGCGCGCCATCCCGCTCGTGCGCAAGAACAAGATGTACCTGCTCCTCAAGGGCGAAGTCGGCCTGCTCTCGGGGCAGAAGACCATCGGCCGCGTGCGCCCGGGGGAGATCTTCGGCGAGATGGCGCTCGTCTCGGACGCGCCGCGCAGCGCCTCCGCCGTGGCGACGACCGCGTGCCGCGTGATCGCGCTCGACGACGAGGAGTTCCAGGCGGCGCTGCGCAAGAAGCCGGAATTCGCCGTGATGATGATGAGCGTGATGGTCCACCGGCTGCGCGGCAGGATCGCCGACCTGAAGGCGCAGAACGCGCTCTCCGCCGACGCCGAGATCCGCGAGGCGGTGGCCTTCGACCCGGCCGTGCTCGCCAAGCTGATCGAGGGCCTCGCCGACGACGCGCCGCTCTTCTTCCAGCAGGGCTCGGCCATCGTCGCCGAGGGCCAGAAGGGCCTGATGATGTATGCGGTGACCGAAGGCCAGGTGACCATCGCCATCGGCGGCCGCATCGTCGAGCGCCTCGGAGCGGGCGGGGTATTCGGCGAGGCGGCGTTCGTCGATGCCACCGCGACGCGGATCGCCGATGCAGTCGCGGAGACCGACGTCTCGCTCCAGCCGATCAACCGAAAAGCCTTCCTGGCGCTCGTGAAAATGAGCCCGGCGTTCGGGCAGACCATGCTCGGCTCGCTCGCCGCGCGCCTGAGGTTCCTCACCGCACGGCTCAAATAGCGGCCCGCGCATCACAGCCTAGTTTGCAGCGGCGCATCATCCACATCGACATGGACGCGTTCTACGCGTCCGTGGAGAGCCGCGATAACCCGGAGCTGCGCGGCAAGCCGCTCGCGGTCGGCGGCTCGCCCGAGTCGCGCGGCGTGGTCGCCGCGGCCAGCTACGAGGCGCGCAAGTTCGGCGTGCGCTCGGCGATGCCGATGTCGCGCGCGGTGCGCAAGTGTCCGGAGCTGCTCATCGTCCCGCCTGACTTCGCCAAGTATCGGGAGGCCTCGCAAAAAGTGATGGCCATCCTTCATTCGGCGACCCCGCTGGTGGAACCGCTCTCGCTCGACGAGGCGTATCTGGACGTGACCGAGAACCTGTGGGGTGAGCCGCTGGCGATGAACGTGGCGCAACGGATCAAACAACGCATCAGGGAAGAGCTCGAGCTCACTGCCTCCGCCGGCGTCGCGCCGAACAAGTTCCTGGCGAAGATCGCCTCCGGCTGGCAGAAGCCCGACGGGCTGACCGTCATCGCGCCCGAGCGGGTGGAAAGCTTCCTGCAAAAGCTGCCGGTGGAGGCGCTCTGGGGCGTCGGCCCGGTCACGGCGAAGAAGCTGCGCGCGATCGGCATCGAGCGCCTGGTGGACGTACGCACGGCGGCGCCCGAGCTGCTGCAGAAGACCGTGGGCAGCCTGGCCGACTGGCTGGTGCAGCTCTCGCACGGCGTCGACGACCGCGCCGTCGAGCCGCACCGGGAAACCAAGTCCATTTCCAGCGAAACGACGTACGCCAAAGACCTTACCGACTGGCAGGAAATCAACCAGCAGGTCCAGGCGCTGGCCGAGGACGTGGCCGAGCAGCTCAAGCGCAAGGGCCTGCGCGCGCGCACCGTCACCATCAAGGTGCGCTACGCCAACTTCACCACCGTCACCCGCAGCCACACGACCGAGTACTACACCGACTCGCGCCTGGAGCTCGTCAACCGCGCGCAGACGCTGCTCGAGCGCACCGAGGCGGCCGCGCGCCCGGTGCGCCTGCTTGGCGTCGGTGCGCACTCGCTCAAGGTGCCCGAGGTGCCGAGTCCCTGAGTTACAGCTGTCACCAGGCCCGCGCCGCGTGATCTAGTATTTCATCTTCTGGGAGGCCCGAAATGATTCCGCTGAGTGTCAACGGCAAGCCGGTCTCGGTCGACGCCGAGCCGGACACGCCGCTGCTTTGGGCATTGCGCGACTACCTCGAGATGACCGGCACGAAGTTCGGCTGCGGCATGGCGCTGTGCGGCGCGTGCACGGTGCACGTCGACGGCAAGCCGACGCGCAGCTGCGTGACGCCGCTCTCGGCGGTCACCGGCCGGCGCGTCACCACGATCGAAGGCATCGGCGTGCTGAAAGTCGGGCGCGCGGTGCAGGACGCGTGGGTCGGGGAGAACGTGCCGCAGTGCGGCTACTGCCAGTCCGGGCAGGTGATGAGCGCGACGGCGCTCCTTTCCTCGAACAAGGATCCGAGCGACGCGCAGATCGATGCCGCCATGTCGGGCAACATCTGCCGCTGCGCCACTTATCCCCGCATCCGCGCGGCGATCAAGCGCGCGGCGAAGAAGCTCGCATGATTATCAATGTCAGCCGGCGTGAATTCCTCAAGACGAGCGGCGCCCTCGTCCTCGCCATCGCCCTGCCCGAGCTGCGCGCGCAGGGCGCGGCGGTGCTGGAACCCAATGCGTTCGTGCGCATCGCAGCCGACAACACCGTGACCGTGGTGGTGAAGCATCTGGAGATGGGCCAAGGGACGTACACCGGGCTGCCGACGCTGGTAGCGGAGGAACTGGACGCCGACTGGTCGCAGATCCGCGTGGAGGGCGCGCCCGCCGACGCCAAGCGCTACAACAATCTCTTCTGGGGGGAAGCGCAGGGCACGGGCGGCAGCACCGCGCTCGCCAATTCCTACGAGCAGCTGCGCAAGGCCGGCGCCGCGGCGCGCGCGATGATGGTCGGCGCCGCCGCCGAGCGCTGGAAAGTCCCGGCGTCCGAGATCACGGTGTCGCGCGGCGTGGTCGAGCACAAGAAGTCGAGGAAGCGCGCGAAGTTCGGCGAGCTCGCAGCGGCCGCCTCTACGCAGGTGGTGCCGGCCGATCCGCCGCTCAAGCAGCCGAAGGACTTCGTCTACATCGGCAAAGCCGCTCTCCCGCGCACGGATGCACGCGCAAAATCCAACGGCTCTGCCACCTTCACGCAGGATGTGAAGCTCCCCGGCATGCTCACCGCGGTGGTGCTGCATCCGCCGCGCTTCGGGGCGAAGCTGAAGAGCTTCGACGCCGCCAAGGCGAAGGAGATTCCCGGCGTGGTGAACGTCGTCGCCTTCTCCAGTCCGGTGCGGAGCGGGGTCGCCGTGCTGGCCAAAGACTACTGGACGGCGAAGAAGGGGCGCGACGCGCTCGTCGCCGAATGGGACGAAGCGAGCGCCTTCCGGCTCGGCTCCGCCGAGATCATGGCCGAGTACAAGCGGCTTGCGCCGACGCCTGGCGCGGTGGCGCATAAGCAGGGTGACGCAGAAGCAGCGCTCAAGGGCGCAACGAAGACGCTGGAGGCGGCTTACGAGTTTCCCTATCTGGCCCATGCGTCGATGGAGCCGATGAACTGCGTCGTCGCGCTCTCGTCGAACGGCTGCGAGATCTGGAACGGCGAGCAGTTCCAGACCGTCGACCAGGCCGTCGTCGCGCAGTTTCTCGATCTGAAGCCCGAGCAGGTGAAGCTCAACATGCTCTACGCCGGCGGCAGCTTCGGCCGGCGCGCCAACCCGCACTCCGACTTCCTGCTCGAGGCCGCGGCGATCGCCAAGGCGAACGCCGGTCAGGTACCGGTCAAGCTCGTCTGGGGGCGCGAGGACGACATGCGCGCCGGGTACTACCGGCCGATGTACTACCACGCGCTCGAGGCCGGCCTGGACGCGCAGGGCGAGATCACGGCCTGGCGCCATACGATCGTCGGGCAATCGATCCTCGTGGGCACCGCGTTCGAGCCGATGATGGTGAAGAATGGGGTCGACCTCACTTCGGTCGAGGGCGCGGCGAACCTGCCTTACGCGATCCCGAACCGGCTGGTGGAGCTGCATTCGCCGAAGATCGGCGTGCCGGTGCAGTGGTGGCGCTCGGTCGGCTCGACGCACACCGCGTTCGCCACCGAATGCTTCCTCGACGACATCGCACGCGCCACCGGCAAGGACCCGGTTGCGCTGCGCCGCAGCCTGCTCGCGCAGCATCCGCGCCACCAGGGCGTCCTCGAGCTCGCGGCGAAACAGGCGAGCTGGGGCAAGCCGCTCGGCAAGGACCGCTCCCGCGGCATTGCGGTGCACGAATCTTTCGGCACCTTCGTCGCCCAGGTGGTCGAGCTCTCGCGTCGCAAGGAGGGGGTACACATCGACCGCGTGGTGTGCGCGGTGGACTGCGGCGTAGCCGTCAATCCCAACATCGTCCAGATGCAGATGGAGTCGGGGATCGGCTATGGACTGTCCGCGGCCCTGGCGGGCGCCATTACCCTCAAGGACGGCGTGGTCGAGCAGTCGAACTTCCATGACTACCCCGTGGTGCGCATGAACCAGATGCCCAAGGTCGAGGTGCACATCGTGCCTTCGGCCGAGAAACCCTCGGGGGTCGGCGAGCCTGGAACGCCGGTGATCGCCCCGGCGCTGGCCAATGCGCTCGCCGCGCTGAACGGCACGCCCGTGCGCCTGCTGCCGTTTAAATCGGGGGCAGGCACCGAATTCGTCTGAAGGGCTGCCGTAAGCCCCGGTTTTCAGGCAAAATAGCGCCTGTAAACAACTCGAAGCCCCGGTTCGCGGCATCAGCCCGCCGAGTCTGGCTTTGTCCCTTTAGGCCACGGAAGAGACCGAATGCTCGAAAGACGGCAATACAAGCTCGGCAAATACGACATCGTCGCGCAGCCCGCCTCGGGCTCGATGCACATGCTGCGCTACACGGTGCTTCTCAACGGCAAACGCCTCGGCGCGCTCCTCTCGGTTCCCACCGAGTCGGACTGCAGGTTCCTCGAAGCGCCGCCGAAGGTCCCGCCCCTGAAGATCTTCTCCGTGACCTTCCGCCCGGGCCGGCCGCGCAAGGATGCCCAGCGCACGAACGGCGGCGAGGGCGGCGAGTCCGGGCCCGTTATTCCTTGGACAATCAAGGGGCAGCAGCGCTACTAGTAGGTCAGGCGCCTCGGAGGCTCACCTCGAGGCGCTTCAGCAGCTCCTCCCAGAGCCCTTCCGTATCGCTACGGAAGAACAGCGCCGCGTCCGGCTCGGCCGTGTACCAATAACCCGCGCGCAACTCGGCGGCGAGCTCGCCGTCCTGCCAGCCGACGAAGCCGGCGAAGAACCGGGCGTCGTTCGGCGTCTTCTCGATGATGCGGTCGACCGCGTCGGCGTTCGCCGTGACGAAGAGGTCGCCGAAGAGGCGCAGCGACGGCGCGCCGGGGTCGCGGCGCACGACGGCGAAGATCGCGTCCATCCTCTCCGGACCGCCGAAGTAGACCGGGTCCACCACCTTCGCCGACGGCAGATGATCCGGAAAAAGCGTCGCCATCTTCACGCTGGTGGCCTTGTTCAGGATGAAGCCGACGTGCTGTCCGCCGCCCGAGGGCACTACGACCACCGCCGTGTGGCTGTAGGCGCCCTGCAGGTCGGGCGAGGCCACGAGCAGCAGCGGCCGTTCCAGGTCCTGCGCAGCCGCCGCGCCGACGACGCCGCAGGCGAAGAGCGCGGCGAGGAAGCTCTTCAATGGAAGCTCCGGGCGAGCGTGCGGCCGCGCAACAGCTCGGCCGCTTCGGGATCCTCCTCGACGAGCTCGCGCAGCGCACCGGAGATCTCGTCGATCAGCTCGCGCGCCTCGTCGGCGTCGAGCGCCGGATGACAGGCGACGTGCGTAAAGGAAAGGTCGTCCTGCACCGCGAAGCCGCAAAGCTGCGGGTTGCGCTCGAAGAGCGGCTGGATCACTGCCTCAATCTGGTCGCGAAGCGCGTTCATGTGCACCCCCGTCCGTTACGGCTATCAAGTTGCGCCTGACGCGCCCTCGGGGGCTATGAACGAATGCCGTAGCTGACAGTGCATTACGCACCTCCGGACCGGCGGAGTGAGACATTCGACAAACGGCGCGGACGCAGCGCGTCGCATTTCACGCCGTTGCGGTGCAGAATTCCGCGGCGATGGCCGCTGAGTTCTCCGCCGAGATCGAGGCGCTCCGACCCTATCTACTGCGCTACGCGTCGCTGCAGCTGCGGAACCGCGAGGCGGCCGAGGACGCGGTGCAGGAGACGCTGGCGGCGGCGCTTGCCGCCGAGAAGTCCTTCGCCGGGCGCTCGCAGCTGCGCACCTGGCTCACCGGCATCCTCAAGCACAAGATCGTCGACAGCCTGCGCCGTGCGCAGCGCGAGCAGCCGCTCGAGGCCGAGCCGACGCTCGACGATCTGGACGCCCTGTTCGATGCCAGCGGCCACTGGCGCGAGCCGCCGCGGGACTGGCCCGAGCAAGCGCTCGAGAGCAAGCAGTTTCTCGAGGCGCTGGAGAAATGCCTCGCCGCCCTGCCGGCGCGCACGAGCCGGGTGTTCCTTATGCGGGAGCACCTGGGCATCGAGACCGTGGAAATCTGTAAGGAGCTGGGGATCACCGCGACCCATTGCTGGGTGCTGCTGTACCGCGCGCGCATGGCGCTGCGCGAATGCCTGCAGCTCAACGGGTTCGGCCCACGATGATCGATTGCAAGCACGCCGCGCGGCTCATGTCCCGCGCCATGGACGACCGGCTCCCGCTATGGGACCGCGTCCGGCTGCGCCTGCATCTCGCCATCTGCGACGCCTGCACCAACGCCCGGCGCCAGATGCAGCTCCTCCGCCGCGCGATGCAGCGCCTCGTCTAGCCGCGCCGCAGCACCTTCCCGGGCCGCGCGCCGGTCGGCTTCCCTTCACGCCACACGATCGCGCCGTTGACGATGACGGTGTCGATGCCCTTCGCCGGCTGGATCGGCTTTTGGAAGGTCGCGCCCTCGTCGATCTCGCCGGCGTCGAAGATGGCGATATCGGCCGCCATGCCGCTTTTCAGCACTCCGCGGTCCTTCAGGCCAAACGTGCGCGCCGTCAGCCCGGTCATCTTGTGCACCGCCGTTTCCAGCGGAAACAGGCCCAAGCCCCGCGCGTAATGGCCGAGCACGCGCGGGAAAGTGCCCCAGAGCCGCGGGTGCGGCGAGGCGTCGTGCGGCAGGCCATCGGAGCCGATCATGGTGTGCTCGAAGGCCAGGATGCGCTGCACGTCGGTCTCGTCCATGGAGAAGTAGATCGCGCCCGCCGGCAAGAGCTGGTCGATGGAGAGCCGCATCTCGCTCCGGATGTCGTCCAGGCTCATGCCGGCGACCTCCGGGTGCGGCTTCGACCAGGTGACGAGCGTCTTCGAGGCGACTGACGCACGGCTCGCCGAGAGGATGGTCGAGGAGGCGCAGTAGGGATAGCAGTCGAGCGCGATCGGCTGGCTCTTCATGCGCGCCTCGATGAGCTGCAGCGTCTCCCTCGAGCGGCCGTGGTTCGGCTGCCCCGCCACCTTGTGGTGCGAGATCAGCACCGGCACGCCGACCTCACGGCCAATGCGGAAGGTTTCCTCGAGCGACGTCAGGATGTTGTCGCCCTCGTCGCGCATGTGGGTCACATAGAGCCCATTGCGCTTCGCCAGCGGCCGGCAGACCTCGATCACCTCGTCGGTCGGCGCCGCGTTCGCCGGCTCGTAATACAGGCCGGTGGAGACGCCCGCCGCGCCCGCGGCAAGCGCCTCGTCGGCCAGCTCGCGCATGCGCGCGACCTCCATCTTGTTCGCCGCGCGGTCGAGGTTATCCATCGTCTGCAGGCGCAGCATCGTGTGGCCGACCAGCAGAGCGCAGTTGGTTGCAGCCGGGTTCGCCTCGAGCTCGGCGACGTAGTCGGCGAAGGTCTTGTAGCGGAACCAGCCGCCCTCCTCGTCCAGGAGATCGAGCGGCGGCGTCACCGGCCGCGGCATGCCGTTCGGCGCAGGCGCCAGCGAGCAGCCGCAGTTGCCGGCGATCACCGTGGTCACGCCCTGGCTCACCTTCGGCGCCATGTCGGGCGAGGACAGCATCAGGCGGTCGTCGTGCGTGTGCGAATCGATGAAGCCGGGCGAGGCGACCTTGTGGCTCGCGTCGATCTCGACGTCGGCCGCGGCCTCGAGCCGGCCGATCGCCACGATCCTGCCGCCGGCGACGCCGATGTCGGCCTGGTAGCGCGGTGCGCGCGTGCCGTCGATCACCGTCGCGTTTCGAACGACCAGGTCGTAGCGTTCCATGCACGAATGCTACCCTTGCGCTGCATGCGTTTGAGTGAACTTGGTCTCGCCGAAGCCGCGTGGCGCATCGAAAGTTGCGAAACGACGGCGGAAACGCTCGCCCGCGCGTGCCTCGAGCGCATCGCCGAGCGCGACGAAACGGTGCGCGCCTGGGCGCATGTCGACGGGAACAAGGTGCTCGAGCAGGCGCGCGCGCTCGACCGCGGGCCGCGCCGCAGCCGCCTGCACGGCGTGCCGGTCGGCATCAAGGACGTGATTGATACCGCCGACCAGCCGACCGAATACAACTCGCCGATCTACCGCGGCCACCGGCCGAAGGCCGACGCCGCCTGCGTGACGCTGCTGCGCCGCGCCGGCTGCCTGATCCTGGGCAAGACCGTGACCACCGAGTTTGCGAACAACCATCCGGCGCAGACGCGCAATCCACACAACAGCGCGCACACGCCCGGCGGTTCATCCAGCGGCTCCGCAGCAGCGGTCGCCGATTTCATGGTGCCGGCCGCGCTCGGCACGCAGACCGGCGGCTCGGTGATCCGGCCCGCGACCTACTGCGGCGCCTTCGCCATCAAGCCGTCCTTCGGCGCCATCAACCGCGCCGGCACCAAGATGCTCGCCGAATCGCTCGACACCATCGGCATCTTCGCGCGCGGCGCCCAGGACCTCGCGCTGATACTGGAAGCGTTGACCGGCCGCGCGCCGGTATCGGCCTCCGGCAAGCCGCGCGTGGGCCTGTGCCGCACGCCGCGCTGGCCGGTTGCTGATGCGTTCGTGCAGAAAAACGTCGAAGGGGCCGCGCGCGCGCTCGAACGTGCGGGGGCCCAGGTGCGCGACTTCGAGCTGCCCGCGGGCAGCGACCAGCTCTTCGACCGCCAAAAGGTCATCATGACCTACGAGACGGCGCGTGCGCTCTCCTGGGAATACTTCAGCCACGCGGACCAGCTGAGCCCGACGCTAAAGGCGCGCCTGGACGACGGCTGGAAAGTAACGCGCGCCGACTACGACGCGATGCGCGAGCACGCACGGCGCTGCCGCCGCGAGCTCGCCGAGTCCCTGCGCAGCCTCGATTTCCTTATCACACCGAGCGCGCCGAGCGAGGCGCCCGCCTCTCTGGCGAGCACCGGCGACCCGGTCTTCAACCGCGCGTGGACGCTGCTCGGTGTTCCCTGCGTCACCGTGCCGTTCGGCAAAGGCCCGCTGGGGCTGCCGCTCGCCGTGCAGCTCGTCGGCAGCATGGACAGCGACATGGCCCTGCTCGGCTGGGCCGGCTGGACGGCGAAACAGCTCCGCTAACGGCGGCCGCTCGCCGCGAGGAGCTCGCGGCGAATCTCCCAGAGCTTCGCCTTCACCCGCGCCGCGTTGTCGCGCCCCATGCGCAGCAGGATCTTCTGGCCGGCGGAGCGCGTCTCGAGGTCCGGGTCGGCGAACTCGTACAGCACGCGCGGGCGCACGAGCTCGGGCGCGGCGTCGAGCTCGGGGGTGGCGAGCAGATCGTCGATCGCCGCTATCAAGCGGTCGTTGAAGTACCGGCCGGGGAAGCCGAGTTCCTCGTAGGCGCGCTGGAAGAGCGGATAGGCGCGCGCGTAGCCCTGCACCAGCGCGGGCGCGTCGAGCGCCTCGAGCACGCGCACGTATGGCGTGTAGCGGGCATAGCCGTCGGCGCTGAACGCGCCGGGCACCGCGTTCAGGGGCATGACGCGCGTGGGCGCGGTCCTGCGCGGCAGGTTGTCGACCGTGGCGACGATGCGCCGCACCAGCTGCGCCGGCACCACCAGGCCGGCGAACGCCTGGCCGCCGATCAGGCCGGCGAGCGACTCGCGCATCATCGAGTCACTGTTATCCAGCGCGGGCAGCGCTGCGGCGGCCGGCGCCTCCAGCGGATGGCGGATCGCCGGCTCGTCGGCGGGCGGCGGCGCCGCCGGACGCTCGCCGACCTGCAGCGGCGGCTGCGGCAGTGACGCGGGCTCGAGCCAATGGCGGAACGAGAAGGCGCCGAGCCAGGCGACGACGCCGATCGCCGCCACGGCGAGCCAGGGATTGAAGCGACGCACCGGCCGGATATACGGCCGGTCGTCCTCGTGCACGGTCCAGGGTTCCGTTTGACCCTCCGCGCGATTAGGCAACGCCGGCAACGCTTAGGTTCCTGCGGGTTCGGGCTAGCGGTAAACGATGTCGCTGCGCCGGTTTTCCGACCAGGCGGACTCGTCGTGCCCCGTCGACTTCGGCTTCTCCTTGCCGAAGCTGACCGTCTCGATGCGCTCCTGCGACACGCCGAGGAGCGTCATGATCTTCGACACGCCGTCGGCGCGGCGCTGCCCGAGCGCGACGTTGTATTCCGCGCTGCCGCGCTCGTCGGCATTGCCCTCGATGACGATCTTCACCCCCGGATGCGCGCGCAGGTAGTCGGCGTGCGCCTCGATCAGCTTCTTGCCCTCGGGGGTGATCTCGGACTTGTCGTACTCGTAGTAGACGCTGCGCTTGCCCGGCACGGCTTTCGCCGTGGCCGCGGCTGTCACGGTCGCCGCGGGCTGCGACGGACGCGCCGGCGTCGCCTGCGCTGCGCGCGGCGTCGCGGCCTGGGCGTCGCCGGTCGTGGCGGATTCCTGCGTGGCTTGGGTCGAGCAGCCGCCGATCAGGCTCACGGCGGCGAGCGCGAGGATGGCCCGGTTCATGGTTTTCTCCCTGGTGAGCGAAAGGCTCATTATCCCTCAAATTATATTTGCGCAAATATGTCGCGCGGTCCGCCGGTTACCATCGGCGGCGTGAAAAAGACCGGTCGGCGGCGGCGCATGCTCGAGGTGCTCGAGCAGTTCCGCATCATCGTCCAGTCGATCAAGCGCCACTACCAGGACGTCGAGCGCCGCGCCGGGCTCTCCGGCGCGCAGCTCTGGGCGCTGGCGCAGGTGGCCGAGACGCCCGGCGCCAAGGTGGGCGAGCTGGCCCGCGCGCTGGCGGTCCACCAGTCCACCGCCAGCAACCTGCTGCGCGCGCTCGAGGCGCAGGGGCTCGTCACGCGCGAGCGCCAGGGTCAAGACCAGCGCCAGGTGAAGCTGTTCGCCAGCCGCAAGGGGCTCAAGCTCCTCAGGGGCGCGCCGCGGCCCCTGATCGGCGTGCTGCAGCAGGCGCTATCGGAGCTGCCGCCCTCGCGCCTGTACGCCCTTCACGCCGAGCTCGCGCACGTGATCGCGCTCATGCGGCGGAAAAGCGTGGCGGCAGCGCGCGCGCTGCCGCTCTCGGAGATGTAGCGCCGCTCTAGTTCGGCACGAAGCAGTAGAAGAGCCCCGCGCCGCCCGAAGCCTTGAGGTTGTCCTGGCTGCAGCCGCGCGAGCCGTGCGAGGAGTTCCACGACTTCATGTGCCAGGTGTCCTTGAGGCCCTGGCGGTCGTGATGCCCGACGATCGCCGAGCCCTCGCCGCTCTTCGCCCAGTTGCCGCAGGTGGTGTCGCCGCCCGCGGTCGAGAAGCGCCCCGACGGATCCGAGCCGGTGAGGATGTCGTGCTCGTTCGGCTGCTCGCCGCGGCCCTTGATCGGCTCGCCCTTCTCCGACAGCGCCGTCTGCTTGTTGATGTTCGCGTTGTCGGAGTGCAGGTCGTCGAGGTTCTTCGCCACTACCACGCCCTTGGCGTTGCGCCACGGTCCCTTGCCGATGCGATCGCGCGCATTCACGCCCGCGTCGCCGCCCGGCAGCCAGGTGCTCAAGTACGCCTTCCAGTTCACGTGCTTCGAGCCCGCGCTCTTCGCGAGCGCGTTGCAATGCGCATCCGCCCCTTCGAGCCCGCCGAGATCGGCACCGCTGCCCTTGCCCGCGCTCGTCACGAAGAACGTCATGTCCTGCGCCTGCGCCGCGCCGGCCGCGAAAGCGAAAGCCGCGGTGATGATGATGGTGCCTTTCATGTCAGCTCCTCTGGTTGAACTACGAGATGGCGAACAGTCCGTGGCCGCCGGTTAATCCTCGCGCGGCGCCGGCGGCAGCGATGCGGCATACGCCGCAAGCGCAATCATGTCCTCGAGGGCCAGATGCTCCACGGTCGGCTTCATCAGCGCGCTTTGCGCGCCAGCCCGGCCGCCGTGCTTGAACTCGTAGAGCTGGCGGAAGAGATAAGTCGGCGAGCGGCCGGCGATGCCCGGCACCTCGGCGATGCCGCTCAGGCTCCGCCCGTGGCAGCCGGCGCAGGCGACGGTCTTGCCGCCGCCGGTGGCGGCGAGCGCCTCGCCTTTCTTCACGCTACCCGGCGGGACATAGGCGATGAAGCGTGCATGGGTGTCGCGATTCTCGAAATGCTCGAGCACTTCGGGCACCTCGATGATGCGCTGGCCGGTCGCTTCGAGCTCGCCCTTGTCGATGCGTGCCAGATGCCAGCCGGTGACGTAGGTGCGCGGCGCGCTTTCGCTCTCCACCACGCGGATCACGGCCCGCGGCCGGATCGCCGAGAAGTAGGCCGCCGCTGCCTGGATCTCCGCGTCGGTGGCCGCCTTGGCGAGCGAGATCATGAGATCGACGTTTCGTCCTGGCACCGCGGTCTTGCGCGCGCCGCTTCCGTAGTCGGCCATCTGCTGTGCGATGTATTTCGCCGGCAGGCCCATCAGGTTCGCGTTCTCCGGGCCGCCCGGCCCATCGGCGCGATGGCAGAAGCCGCAAGCGAAGACATCGGGCTTCCTGCCGCGCGCCACCACCTCCGGCTGCGCGGGATGCTCCGCGGGGTGCCACACCGGCGAGATGAAGCGATCGCGAAGCTGGGTCAGCGTGTAGGTGGCGTTGCTGCCTTCGACGCGGCGCGGCGTGCCGTCGTCGGCCCTCGGCTTGAATCCCGGCGGATTGACGGGATAGGCCCATTCGGGCGGCGTCTGCGCGATGCACGAACCGGCGGCTGCGAAGACCAGTGCCGCGACAGTGATGCGCTTCATGGCATTCCCTCCCCTGGGGGACGTCAGTCTACCTAGAATGGCAGCACCCGCCATGCACGGCGGGAAAAGAGGAGACCATGAGAAGACTCGTCACGGCAACGCTGGCGGCGGTTGTGCTCGCCCTGCCGGCCTCGATCACGCTGGCGCAGGACAAGAAAGCGGCGGACAAGGGCGCGCCGAAGGCCACCATGAAGGTCATCGCGGAAAACCCGAAGGTGCGCGCCTATGAAGTCACCTTCGCGCCGGGCGCGGAGAACACTTCCGTGCCCGCGTCATCGATCCGCGTGGTGCGCGCGCTCGCCGGCGGCACGCTCGAGCGCACCTACACCGACGGCAAGAAAGAAAAGGTCAGCTACAAGACCGGCGAGGTGCGGATCAACGAAGTGAGCCCCGCTTTCACCACCAAGAACATCGGCAAGAGCGAGATCAAGCTCTACGTCGTGCAGGTGAAGTAGCAGCGCGCCGACAACGGGACTAGGCGGCTTCGGCCGCCTTCGCCATCGCGCGCAGCAGGCCCGCCCAGCCGTCCGGGGGAATCGAAGGCCTTGAGCATCGCTTCGGCCTTGTCGAGTGCGACCGAAGCGTCAACCCCCTACGGTTTACGACAGATGTAATGGCGCCCTTACACACGGCAACAGATGACCGCAGGGCTCAGGCTACAGTTAAGGCATGCCTCCTGTCGTAGCCGCACTGGCAGTAGTTGTCGGAACACTGATGCTCGCGCCCGCAACCGCGCACGCGGATATCTTTCGCTGCGTCGATGCCCGCGGCAAGACGCTGTTCACCGATGCGACGTGCCCGAAGGGCACGCGCACTGCCGGCGTGACGGTGTCTGCGCCGATCGACGAGTCGCGCGAGCAGCAAGCCGAGCTCGGGCGCCAGGCCGCGGCCGCGCAGCTCGCGCAGCGCCGCAGGGCCGATGAGCTCGAGCGCGAGGTCGCCGAGCTCCGCTCCGCGCTGGCATCGGCGCAGGCCGAGGCCCAGGCTGCGGCAGTGCCGCAAGCGTTGCCGGAGCCGGACTATCCGCCCTCGACCGTCATCGTGGTCGGCGGCTGCAAGGGCCGCGACTGCGCCAACCATCACCAGCCCGGGCATGGTGACGGCAACCATCCGGGGCACGGTGACGGCAATCATCCGAAGCCCTCGCCTAATCCACCTTCGCGCCCGAACGCTTCACTACGTCCGCCCACTTAGGCGTCTCGCGGCGCACCAGCGCGAGGAATTCCTCCGGCGTGCCGCCGTCGATCTCGCTGTCGAGGCTTCGATAGCGCTCCACCAGCGACGGCACGGCCAGCGCCGCCTTGATCTCCGTGTGCAGGCGCTGAACCACCTCGCGTGGCAGCCGCGCAGGACCGATGATGCCGCCCCACGAGTTCGTCTCGTAGCCGGGAACGCCCGCCTCCGCGATCGTCGGGATGTCGGGGAAAGAGGCGGCGCGCTTCGGCGCCGAGACGCCCAGGCCCCGCACGCGCCCTGCCTTCACATGCGGCCCAATGGAGGGCACGTTGTCGAACATCACCTGGATCTGCCCGCCCATGAGATCGTTGATCGCCTGCGCGCTGCCCTTGTACGGCACGTGCACGATCTCGACGCCGGTCATCGCCTTGAAGAGCTCGCCGCCGAGATGCCCGGTCGTGCCGTTGCCCGAGGAGCCGTTGGTGAGCTTGCCGGGGTTCTTCTTCGCATACTCGATCAGCTCACCCACCGTGCGCACCGGCAGGTTGTTGTTGACCGCGAGCAGGTTGAAGACGTGCAGGCAGTTGGAGACCAGAGTGAGATCGCGCTCGACCTCGTACGGCAGCGAAGGAAGGAGCGAGCGATTGATCGCGAGCGAGACGATATTGCCGTAGCCGAGCGTGTAGCCGTCGGGCGGCGCCTTCACCACGTCCATCGTGCCGAGCACGAACGACGCGCCGGGCTTGTTCTCCACCACGATCGGCACGTTCATCTGCTGGGAGAGCTGATGGGTCAGGAGCCGCATCAGCACGTCGGGCGAGCCGCCGGGCGCCGAGGGAATGATGAAGCGGATCGGCTTCTCCGGATAGCCGGCGTGCGCCGAGAATGAGAGGACGGCGAGGAGCGCTAAGAAGCGGCGCATGCTACATGGCTCCGTTCGGGGGCCGGTCGTACGTTTCGGGCGGATCGGCGCGCAGTTCGTACACCGGGATGCAACCGCCAACCGCAATTGCAACGCAAATCAGGGCGGCGAGATTCCTCATCCGCGCTATTCTCGCCCTATGAGCACGGGGATGGCATCCTGCAGCGGCGGCACGGTGCAGGGACAGGTGGTGCTGGTGCTGCAGGGCGGCGGCGCGCTCGGCGCGTACCAGGTGGGCGTGTACCAGGCGCTGCACGAGGCGGGGCTTGAGCCCGACTGGGTGATCGGCACCTCGATCGGCGCGATCAACGCCGCGCTGATCGCCGGCAACCGGCAGGACGGGCGTCTCGCACGGCTGGACGCGTTCTGGGACAAGGTGCGCCTGTCGCCGATGCTGGAACCCATGGCCGCGCCCTGGGCGCGGCACTGGTACGCCAATTTCGCCGCGGCGCTCACCGGCGTGCCGGCGTTCTTCGCGCCGCGCGCGATTCCCTGGGGCGGCATCTATGCGCCGCTCGGCGTTTACGCGTCCTCCTGGTACCGGACCGAAGCGCTGCAGCAGACGCTCGGCAATCTGGTGGACACCGAGCTCTTCGGCCTGCGCGCGCCGCGCCTCACCGTCGGCGCGGTCGGCGTGACGAGCGGCGAGCTCGCCTACTTCGACAGCGCGAAGTGCCAGCTCAGGCTCGAGCACATCATGGCCTCGGGCGCGCTGCCGCCCGCGTTCCCCGCGATCGCCGTCGACGGCCAGCCCTACTGGGACGGCGGCATCTACTCCAACACGCCGATCGAAGCGGTGATGGACGACCAGCCGCGGCGCGACTCGGTGATCTTCAACGTCAACGTCTGGCAGCCGCAGGGGCCGGTGCCGCAGTCGATCTGGGAGGTGCTGGGGCGGCAGAAGAACATCCAGTATTCCAGCCGCGCCGACAGCCACATCGCGCGCCACAAGCAGCTCCACCGCATGCGCCACATCATCCGCCAGCTCAAGCACAAGCTGCCACCCGAGGCGCACGACGATCCGACGCTCGTCGACCTCACCTCGCACGGCTGCGGCACGACGATGCATGTCGTGCGCCTGCTCGCGCCCGAGCACGACGGCGACGACTACACGAAGGACATCGACTTCACGCCCGACGGCATCGCCGCGCGCCGCCAGGCGGGCTACGACGACGCGCGCGCGATGCTCGCGAATCGGCCGTGGCTCGCGCCGGTCGATCCGATGGAAGGCGTGATCATCCACCAGAACGCGCCGATGACCGAACGGCTGGCAAAGAGCTGATGAAGAGAATCCTGCTCACGCTCGCGCTGACGCTCTCCGCCTGCAGCTACTTCCAGGACCCCGGACAGATCGAAGGCACCATCGTCGCGCCGGGCAACTTCACGGCAGGCTCGGGCGTGATCATCGGCGTTGGCGTGCTGCCGAACGCGAACAAGGACAAGGCGCGGCCGAGCAGCCCCGGCCAGCGCCCGGATCCGAATCTCTACCGCGTCACCGTGCGCATGGATGTCGGCGGGATCCAGAGCGTGGACATCGACAACAACACGTTCGTCGAAGGCGAAGCGGTCGAGCTCACCAACGACGGCCGCATGGTGCATGTGACCGGCACGAGCCTGAACCGCGCCATTCGTTAAGCCCTGAAGCCCGTTTTCCTCATGGCGATGCTGGCGCTTCCGGCGACAGCGATCGCGGCGCTGCCCGACGAGATCCAGGTCTATACCGATGACCTCGAGAAGCCGGGCGAGCGCGGCGTCGAGCTGCACATCAACACCACGCCGAAGGGCCGCACCGAGCCCGACTATCCCGGTGAAGTCGTGCCGCACCACGGCCTGCGCGTCACGCCGGAGATCTCCTTCGGGCTGGCGCGCGACTGGGACGGCGGCGTCTACCTGCCCTTCGTCAGGAGCGGCGACGGCGCCACCTTCTTCGCCGGGCCGCGCTTTCGCCTCAAGTGGATGCCGCTGCGCCCGGCCGAGGGCGGCAGCGGCTGGTTCGCCGGCGTCAACGGTGAGATCTCGTTCGTGCAGGAGCGCTTCGAGTCGTCCGGCCGGCCCGCCGAGATCCGGCCGATCCTGGGCTACCGCGGGGCGGCCTGGCTCTTCTCCTTCAACCCGATCCTCGAGACCGATCTCGCCGGCGATGACAAGGGCGTGTTGACGTTCGCGCCGGCGTTCAAGGCTGCGCGCCGCGCGTGGGGCGACCTGGCCCTCGGCATCGAGTACTACGCCGACCTCGGCCGGCTGTCGCACTTCGCGCCGCGCGACCAGCAATCGCACATCCTCTACCTGACGGCGGACACCGAGCGCGTCAACTTCGGCATCGGCTATGGCCTCACGAGCGCGAGCGACCGCTGGACCATCAAGACGATCATTTCCTTCTAGGAACCCGCGATGAAAATCCACATCCGCCCGGCCGAA
>DASQAW010000480.1:0-6214 GCA_035635495.1 Burkholderiales bacterium | reverse complement strand
AACGCCTTCGTTTCCCAGGAGCCGCGCAACAGCGGTCGTGAAGGGCCGCTCGGCGGCATCCCGCTCGCGCACAAGGACATGTTCTACCGCGCGGGCCGCGTATCGAACTGCGGCTCGAAGATCCGGCGCGGCTGGGTGGCCGCCGAGACTTCGGCCGCGCTCGAGCGCCTCGACCTCGCGGGCGCGCTCGACATCGGCACGCTCAACATGTCGGAGTTCGCCTACGGGCCGACCGGGCACAACGAGCACTGGGGCGACTGCCGCAATCCGTGGAACCCGGACTACATCACCGGCGGCTCCTCGAGCGGCTCCGCCGCCGCGGTCGCCGCGCGCCTGGTGTTCGGCGCGCTCGGCTCCGACACCGGCGGCTCGGTGCGCCTGCCCGCAGCCGCCTGCGGTGTCACCGGCCTGAAAACGACCTGGGGCCGGGTGTCGCGCCACGGCGCGATGCCGCTGTCGCATTCGCTCGACACGATCGGACCGCTGGCACGCAGCGCCGCGGATTGCGCGCTGCTGCTCGCCGCCATCGCCGGCTACGATCGGCGCGATCCCATCAGCTCGCAGGAGCCGGTCGAAATCGGCATCGAGCGGCCGATCGGTGCGATGAAGATCGCGCTCTCCACCGCATGGATCGAGCGCAACGCCGATCCCGAGATCGCCGCCGCAGTCCTCGGCGCCGCGCGCACGCTGCGCTCCGCCGGCGCGACGCTGGTGGAAGTCGAGCCGCCGGATTTCGATCTGCTTTCGGCGCATTGCCTGGTGGTCATGCAGGCCGAGGCCTCGGCGCAGCACGCGCAGTGGATGCGCGAGCGCCAGGCGGATTACTCGTCCGCGGTGCGCGTGCGCCTGGAAGCGGGTTTTGCGATCCCCGCGGCGCAGTACCTCGAGGTGCTGCGCCTGCGCTCGGCGTGGCTCGATCGCTTCTGCTCGACGACGCTCGGCGGGGCCGATCTCTACCTGCTGCCGGCGATCGCCGTGCCGCTGCCGACTCGTGAGCAGACCGGGCCGCGCGGCGGCGCAGAGATGCCGAAGCGCCTCGCCGCCGTCACGCGCCTCACGCGCTGGGTGAACTACCTCGGCGTGCCGGCGCTCGCCTTGCCGTGCGGCTTCGACTCGCGCGGCATGCCGATCGGCATGCAGCTCGTCGGCCGAGCGTTCGCCGAAGGCACGCTGCTCGCGGCGGGCCATGCATACCAGTTCCACACCGACTGGCACGGCCGCCTTCCGCCCGAATGAAAGTCCTCTCGCTGCTCGAAACGCGGGTTCTCGGTACCCTGTACGAGAAGCAGCACACCGTTCCCGACAGCTATCCGCTGACGCTCAACGCGCTGGTCTCGGGTAGCAATCAGAAGACCAGCCGCTCGCCGGTGATGGAGGCGACCGAGGCCGAGGTGCAGGCGGCGCTCGACAGCCTGAAAAGCGCGAACCTGGTGATAGAGACGAGCGGCGGGCGGGTATCGCGCTACTCGCACAACCTCGAGCGCGTGCTGCAGGTTCCTTCGCAATCCGCCGCGATCCTGACCGTGCTGATGCTGCGCGGCCCGCAGACGGCGGGGGAGCTGCGCATCAACTGCGAGCGGCTCCATAGCTTCGTCGACATCTCGGCGGTGGAAGGCTTCCTCGACGAGCTGGCGGCACGCTCGGCAGGCGCGCTTGTCGTGCAGCTGCTGCGCCTGCCGGGCTCGCGCGAGACGCGCTGGGCCCACCTCCTTAGCGGCGCGCCGAGCCTCGAGGCCGTCGAGAAGAAAGCCGATGCGGACGTTTCGCTGGGAGAGATGGCGGCGCTCAAGGCGAATGTGGCGCGCCTCGAGAGTGAGCTCGCTGCGCTCCAGGAGCTGGTCGGCCGCATCGCCAAGGGCCTCGGCATCTCCTAGCTGTGCTTCGCTCAGGCGCGCGAGGCGGTATTCCTCGCCTCGGACGCATCGAGCCTTATGACCGGCTCGAACCTCCTGGTCGACGGTGGCTATAACGCGGTCTGAGCAGGTCCACGAAGCCGCTCCAGGTGCGGCTGTGCCAGGGCTCGCGCTTCAGGTCGTTGAGCGCGCCGGAACTCGGGCCGAGGAAACGCTCATAGGCCGCGGCGACGTTGCGGCGCTTGCAGGCGATGTACCTGATCATGGCTTCCTCCATGCGTCCCACCGTACCCGGGACCGCGAGGGAACACCATCAGGGAAATCCCGGACGACAGAGCGAAAGTGTCGGGCCCGGCCGACGAAGTCCTGGCTCGCTAAGGCTCGAGCTTGATGCCGGCCTTGGCGATGAGGTCGCGCCACTTGACGACCTCGGCGCTGATGTAGCGCGCGAGCTCGTCGGGCGAAGTCGCCATCGGCTCGGCGCCGAACTCGACGAAGCGGCTCTTCACCGCCGGATCTGCCATCGCGGCGACGACTGCGGCATTCAGCTTGTCGACGATCGGCCGCGGCGTGCCGCGCGGCGCGACGAGGCCGAACCAGGCGGAAGATTCATAGCCGTTGATCCCGAGCTCGGCCGCGGTCGGCACATCGGGCAGCGCGGGGAGGCGCGAGTTATTGGCCACCGCGAGCGCGCGCACCTGGCCCGCCTTCAGCGCTCCGATCACATTGGGCAGGAGCTGGAAGCTGACCGGCACCTCGCCCGCGACGAGGTCGCTCTGCAGCTGGGAAGTCACGCGGTAGGGGACGTGCGTCATCTTCACGCCGGCGATCTGCTCGAACAGCGCACCGGCGAGGTGCTGCGAGCTGCCGTTGCCGACCGAGCCGTAGCCGACACCCGGCTTTGCCTTCACGTAGGCGATGAGCTCATCCAGCGACTTGATCGGCAGCTTCGAGCTGACTACTACGACGTTGGGCAGCCGGCCGTACATCGAGATCGGCTGGAAGTCGCGCTCGGCGTCGTAGGGCAAGTGAGGCTGCAGCGCCTTCGCCACTACCAGCGGACCCGAGGCGCCCATGAGGATCGTGTAGCCGTCGGGCGTCGCCTTCGCCGCCGCGCCGGTGCCGACGGCGCCGCCCGCCGCCGGCCGGTTGTCGACGATGAAGCGCTGGCCGGCGGAGGCGCTCATGCGCTCGAGCACGATGCGCGCGATGACGTCGCTCGCGCTGCCGGCGGAGAAGGGCACGATCACTGTCACTGGGCGGGAGGGATAGTCCTGCGCCCAAACGGCGTTGATCATGCCCAGCAGCAAAAGCAAAACCCTCATTCCACCCTCCCCGTAGCGGAGCCGAAGCGCTCGCGCATCACTTCCTCGAACGAAAGCCGGCCGGAGGCGAGCGCGCCGCCGGCGCGCAACCGGTAGCTCGCCGCGCGGCGCGGGGCGTCGGGCTCGCGGCCGTCGGCGAGCGCCTTCGCCTCGGCGAGCATCAGCCGGCGGAAGCGCACGATGGCGGCATCGGTCGGGGTCAGGTGCTCGCGCGTGCGGTCGACGAGGAGCCCCTGGCTGTCCTGCGCCAGCGCGTCCTGCTCGGCGATGCCCTTCACGCCGGTGAAGGAGCGCTGCTTCTGGTCTTCGCGGTCGATGAGGAAGTCGTTGGTGCGGTTCCGGAGCGGCACGTAGCCCGCGCCCAGCTCGGCGAACTGCCCGAAGCCGCCTTTCTCGAAGTTCGTCCTTTCCTGCGCGGTGAGCGGCCGGTTGGGGTGCCACGCGTAGGTATAGATCCAGCACGAGTAGTCGTCGATCGGCACCCAGCTATAGCCCTGGAAGAATTCGCCGGGCATCGCCGAGGGGGCGACGGAGTGCGAGGGGAGCATGAATTGCGTGGCGCGCCAGTAGAGCTCGTCGGCGTCGGCACGGCGCGAGCCGCCCACGGCGAAGCCGACGTCGTGCTCGATGACCGTGAACTGCGGCATCGGATCGTCGCGCAGCCAGCGCAGGCGGTTCGCGTCCGCCGCCGTGGCAGGATTTACGTACGCGCCGACCGAGGGCGCGGGCATGTGCAGGAAGGAGAAATGCGCCGTGTCGAGCGCGCCTTCCATCGACTGCGCCCAGTTGCACATCTGCAGCCGCTTGCTCACGTAGCGGTGCGATGGCGGCAACACCCCGACTTCCAGTTGCGGCAGCTCTGCAGGCATCCGCTCGCGCGGCCCGAGGTAGGCCCATACCATCTCGCCGAACTCGCGCGTCGGATAGGCCTTGATCGAGACCTTGCCGTGGTACGCGGCGCCGGCCGGCACGTTCGGCATCTCGACGCACTTTCCGTTCACGTCGTACTTCCAGCCGTGGTAGATGCAGCGGATGCCGCCGTCCTCGTTGCGGCCGAAGAACAGATTGGCGCCACGATGGGCGCAGGCGGGCTCGATCAGCCCGACGCGCCCTTTGGTATCGCGGAACGCCACCAGTTCCTCGCCGAGCATCTGCACGCGGATCGGCGGGCAGTCCGGCGCCGGCAGCTCGCGCGACAGCGCGAGCGGCAGCCAGTGGCGGCGGAAGTACTCGCCCATCGGCGTGCCCGGGCTGGTACGGGTCAGGAGCTCGTTGTCTGCAGCGGAAAGCATTTAGCGGCGGCCGGCGCGCGCCTGGTCGATGATGCGCTGGTTCTCCGCCCGCAGAGCGCCGTCCGCGCCGGCGAAGCTGTTGGAGCGCGCGGCCATGCTTTCGGCCTGCGCAAGATCGCCCTGCTGCAGCCGCACGCGGGCGAGCTCCTGCCACAGGCGCGGGTTCTTCGGCTCGATGCGCAGCGCCCGCTCGAGCGAGGCGGCGGCGGTGGCGAGCCGGCCGGCGGCGGCGTCGGCGCGCGCGCTTTCCACGAGTCCGGCGATGGCGACGTTCTCGCGCGGTCCGGGGGGTGGCGCCGGCGGAGTCGGAGTCGGCTGCTCGACAGGCACGGGCGCCTGCTCGACGGGCGCCGGCGCGGGGCCGGGGGCGCTCGCGCAGCCGGCGGCGAGGAGAAGGAGCGCTATCGGCCGAACAGGCGTTCCCAAAAGCCCTTCGCTTTCTTGACCGTGGTGTCCACGGTGTCGATGACCGAGCCGGCGACGCTGGCGCAGGGCGAGCGCTCCTGCGGCGCGGAGCCTTGCACGAACGGCAGCTCGAGCGCGCCGGCGCACTGGCTGTCGCCGCGGAGATTCGTCTGCGGGTCGATCCAGACCTGCTCGATGCCGTCGGCCTGCGCCGGCCCGAGCGGCTGCGGCGTGAGGGCCGCCATGATGTCGCCCCACACCGGTAGCGCGGCGCCGGCGCCGGAAAGGCGCGCCGCGCGGTTGTCGTCGTAGCCGAGCCACACCACCGCCAGCCGGTCGCCGGTGAATCCGGCGAACCAGGCATCGCGCTGCTCGTCGGTGGTGCCGGTCTTGCCCGCCGCGGCGATCTCGGGGCCGAGGTAGGCCTTCAGGCTTTGCCCGGTCCCCTCGCGCACTACACCCTGCAGGGCGGCGGTGATCAGCACGATCGGCTCGGGCGGGAACGCCTGCTCGACCTTGAGCACGTAACGCTGCAGCGGGCGGCCTTCCTGCGTGGTCACCTCGCGGATCGCGCGCAGCGGCGAGCGGAAGCCGCCGGAGGCGATCGTCTGGTACATCTGCGCCACCTCGAGCGGGCTCATCTCCGCCGCGCCGAGGAGCGTAGAGGCGAAAGGCCGCAGCTCGCGCTCGACGCCGAGCTTCTTCACCGTCGCCAGCACCTTGTCGACGCCGATGTCGGTGCCGAGGCGCGCGGTCGCCGCGTTGTACGACTGCGCGAGCGCCGTGCGCAGCGGCACCATGCCGTGGAACTGCAGGTCGTAGTTCTTCGGCTCCCAGTCGGGCGCGCCGCGGCTTTTCCATACGAACGGGCCGTCGTCGATCGGCGTGATCAGCGTATAGCGCGATGGCTCGGCGAGCGCCGTGAGGTACACCGCCGGCTTGAGGAGCGAGCCCACTGGTCGCGTCGCATCGACCGCGCGGTTGTACCCGCGGTAGCGTGCGTCGCGGCCGCCGACGAGCGCCTGCACCTCGCCGCTCGTAGGATCGGTGATCACCACCGCGCCTTCGAGGCCCGGCTGGCCGAAGCGGCGCTCCTTGTCGTACTGCGCGATGCGCTTGGCGAGCGCGCGCTCGGCCGCGCCCTGCGCGCGGGGGTCGAGCGTGCTGAAGATGCGCAGCCCTTCCGAGCGCAGATCCTTTTCGTCGTAGTCGCGGCGCAGCTGCCGGTGCACGAGCTGCACGAAGGCAGGGTAGGGCGAGGTACCGGTCGTCGGCCGCGGCGCGATGCCAAGGTCCGCGGCTCGCGCCACCGTGTACTGCTCGAGCGTGATCGATCCCT
>DASQAW010000479.1:0-1655 GCA_035635495.1 Burkholderiales bacterium | reverse complement strand
TTGTCGGCCCAGGCGACGCCGACGCGGGCGACCTGGGCGTCGATCAGGTAGGGCTTGCCCTCGGCCGCCGCCTTGCGGGCGCGGCCGAGCGCCGCGCGCAGCTCGGCGGGCGAGTTCGCCACCTCGCCCTCGACGCCGAAGCCCTTGGCGATCGACGCCATGTTCATGTCGGGGCTGCCGAGGTAGTCGTGAAAGAAGTGCCCGGTCTGCACCATGCGCCCGCCCGGCACCTTCTCGATCACGCGGCTGTGCGGGCCGCTGTAGGCGTGGTTGTTGTAGACGACGGTGATCACGGGCAGCTCGAGGCGCGCCATGTTCCAGAGCGCGGTCGGCCCGAAGATGAACGAGCCGTCGCCGACGAGGCAGATCACCTGGCGCTTCGGCCGCGCGAGCTTCACGCCCGCGGCGGTGCCGACGCCCGAGCCGAGGTGTGCGCCGTAGTAGAAGAAGAGCTCGCGCCCGCCGTCGGGATTGAAGTCGAAGCCGTGGAGCGCGACCGAGCCCGCCTCGTGCACGATGATCGCGTCCTTGTCGGCGAACTGCGCGATCTCGCGAGTCACGCGATCCGCCAGCATGGGCGCGCGGTCCCAGTCGGGATTCTTCATCACCAGGTTGCGAAGCTCGCGCGCCTTCTCGTGGAACTTGCGCGTCTCATCCGCACGCGCCGCCGCCTTTTGCTTGATGGCCGGCGTGACAAGCTGCGACACCGCCGCCGTGAGGTCGTCCAGGCCCAGCGCCACGTCGGCGACCAGCGGCACGTCGACCTCGATCACGTTGCCCATCGACAGGCTGTCGATGCGCATGTCGATGAACTTCGCGCCGCGCCCGATCATCGGATTCGGGCTGTTGTGCTGGAGCTTGTTGCCGACGTTGAGGATGACGTCCGGGTTCTTCGGGTAATCGAGCGACACCAGGCGCGCCGCGGGCGGCGTGCCGACCCAGAGCGGATGCGTCTCGGGGAAGCTCGAGAAGATCTGCCGCATCTGCGTCACCGGCATGCCGAGAAGCTCGGCCAGCTTCACGGCCTTGGCCATCGCCTTCGCGGTGTAGACCTCGTCGCCGACGATCATCACCGGCATGCGCGCATCGACCAGCAGCTTGGCCGCGCGCTCGACCTCGGCCGGGTTGGGCCGCACGCGCATGCGCGGATCGACCTTCTCCTGCATCACGACCTCGGCGCGCACGCTCTCGTCGTTGAAGTCCGAGTGCCACGAGGCATACGTCGGCCCATAGGGCGGCGTCCACGCCGCCTTGAAGGCACGGCGCACGGTCTCCGGAATCATGTCGGCGCGCCGCGCGAGCCAGGCGTACTTGGTCATCGGCTGCACGATCTGCTCCTGGTTCGCGACTTCCTCGAAGCCGTCGCGCCCGGCGCGGCCGGTCTGGTCGGTACGGTAGCTGTAGAAGACGAGCGGCGTCTGCTCCTTGTACGCGTTGAACATCTGGCCCATCGCGTTCACGAGGCCGACGACCGCCGCCTGCATGACGATGGTCGGCTCGCCCGATGCCTTCACGTAGCCTGCAGCCATCGCCGCTCCGGGGCCTTCGTGCGGCGTGAGGATGTACTTGAGCTGCGGCCGATCGACCAGCGCCTCGTAGAACTGCGCGTCCTCGCTCGCCGAGTTGCCGAAGACGTACTTCACGCCGGAGGCGAT
>DASQAW010000478.1:0-6671 GCA_035635495.1 Burkholderiales bacterium | reverse complement strand
GGCGCCGGCAGCGGCCCGTAAATCGCCTCGCACACCTTCACCGACGCGTAGTGGTATTCGACGGTGCCGCCGTTCGCGAGGCCGGCATGCAGGTGCATGTTGTGGAACGGCCAGGCGCCGCCGTTCGCCATTGGCAGGTTGTACGCCGAGGCGAGTGCCGCGATGCGCAGGCACTGCGTGAAGCCGCCGCCGATGGCGACGTTCGGCTGAACGATATCAATACATCTGCTAGAAATCAGGTCGCGGAAGCGCCACGCCAATCCCTCGTTCTGCCCGGCGGCGAGCGGGATGCGCGTCTGCTTCTTCAACTCAAGCAGCGCCGGGATGTCGTTCTCCTTCACCGGCTCCTCGAAGAACGAAATCCCCAAGGGTTCGATGGCGCGCGCCAGGGCGGCGGCGTGAAAGGAATCCAGGCTGCAATTGGCATCCACGTGCAGCTCGGCATCGGTCGCGTCGCGTACCGCACGCACGCGGCGCGCATCCTCGGCGATCACCTCGCCGAGCGGCCGCGGCTCGTCGCGCCGCTGCAGCGCGTGGTGGCCGACCACCATCTTCAGATGCCGGTGGCCGCGCTCGGTCCACCACTTCGCCGCGGCGGCGAGCTCGTCGCGGTTGTAGGCGCCGAAACCGAACGTGGTGTAAATCGGCGCCTTGCTGCGTGCGCCGCCAAGGAGGCGCCACACCGGCTGGCCCAGCACCTTGCCCTTCAGGTCCCACAGCGCGACGTCGATCGCCGCGATGGCGTGGGCTGCGTATCCGGTCTGGCCGCGCGGACTGAGGACCCAGTACATCCGCTCCCAGAGCTTCTCGTGCGCGAGCGGATCCTCGCCCTTGAGGTGGTGCGCCAGCACCTCGTTGATCGCCGCGGCAACCACCTCTTCCTCGGTGATGGCGGTGAGGCCGTGGCCGACACGCCCATCATCGGTGTGGACTTCGGCCAGGCAGACGGACAGCGACGCCTTCTTCTGCATGCCGGCCGCGTCGAGCACGACCGGCACGCTGAGCGGCGTTGCAACAACGCTTGTGATCTTCATTCGGTCTTGATGCCCGCGTCCTTCACCACCGCGGCCCAGCGCTTCGTCTCCTCGGCGATCTGCACGCCGAGCTCGGCAGGGCCCGCGGGCGCGGGCGTCGCGCCCTGCTTCGCGAAGTTCTCCTGCACGTCGCGCGCGTTGAGAGCCGTGCGAATCGCGGCCGACAGCTTCTGGATCACCGCAGCCGGCGTACCCGGCGGCGCGACGACGAACACGCTCGGCGCGGCGCTGAAGCCGGGCAGCGTCTCGGCCATCGCCGGCCATTCCGGATTCGTCGGCAGGCGCTGCGCGCTCGTCACGGCGAGGGGGCGAATGCGCCCGGCTTTCGCCGGCCCCGCGGCGGCGATCGCGCTGATCACGGCGATCGGCACCTGCCCGCTCATGATGTCCGGCATCATCGCCGCGGCGCCCTTATAAGGCACGTGCACCGCGCTCACGCCCGCCTGGCGCTGGAACAGCTCGAAGGCCAGGTGCTGCAGCGACCCTACGCCGGGCGAGGCGTAGCTGTACTTGCCGGGATGCGCCTTCAGCTCGCGCACCAGCTCTTCGGTGCTCTTCGGCGGGAAATCGACGTTCACCACGAACACCATCGGCAGCGTGCAAAGGCCGCCGACCGGCGCAAACTGCTTCACCGGATCGAGCGCCACGTTCGGGTTCACCGCCGGCAGCGCGAGCGTGCCGCTCTCCGCCACCATCAGCACGTAGCCGTCGGGCGTCGATCTGACCAGCGCCTCGGCGGCGACGCCGCCGGAGGCACCCGGGCGGTTCTCCACCACGAACTGCTGGCCGAGCGCTTCGGAAAGCTTGGGGGCGACGACGCGCGCGATCGTGTCCATGCCGCCGCCGGGCGGATAGCCGACGAGCATGCGTACTGGACGAGTTGGATACTCCTGCGCGTCAGCGAGCGTGCTGAGCACCAATGCCAATACGGTGAGTGATCTCATCCAGTCCCCAGGTAGTAGCTGCGCACCAGCTCGTTCTGCTCGAGCGCCTTGACGCCGCCCTCGAACACGATCTCGCCGTGCACGATGATGTAGCCGCGGTCGGCGATGCGGATCGCCTGGTGGAAGTTCTGCTCGGCCATCAGCACCGTGAGGCCGTAGCGCTCCTTCAGCTCCTTGATCTTGGTGATCGTATGCGACACCAGGATGGGCGCGAGGCCCACCGAGGGCTCATCCACGAGCAGGAGCTTCGGCGCCGACATCAGCGCGCGCGCGATGGCGAGCATCTGCTGCTGGCCGCCGGACATCGAGCCGGCCAGCTGGCGCCGCCGCTCGGCGAGCACCGGGAAGATCTCGTAGCAGAAGGCGCTGTTCTTCGCGATCTCGCCGCGCGCCAAGGGGCGGAACGCGCCGAGCAGCAGGTTCTCTTCCACCGTGAGCTTGGGAAACAGGCGCCGGCCCTCCGGCACCATGGCGACGCCGAGGTTGACGATCTCCTCGGTCGAAAGGCGCGTGAGGTCGTGCGTCGCGCCGTCCATCGAGAGGGTGATCGCGCCGCGCGTCGGCCGCACGATGCCCATCACGCACTTCATAAGGGTGCTCTTGCCGTTGCCGTTGGTGCCGAGGAGCGCAACGGTGTTTCCACCGGATACATTCAAGGAGACCCCGTGCAGGGCGCGCACAGCGCCGTAGCCGGCATCCACATCGCGGACGGTCAGCTCAAGCGCCAAGGTAGGCCTTCTGCACGTCGGCGTTCTGCACGATCGAGGCGGGCGTGCCCTCGCAGATGATCTTGCCGGCATCGAGGCAGACCACGCGCTGCGAGAAGCGCATCACCGCCTGCATGATGTGCTCGATCATGATGATGGTGATGCCCGCCTCGTTCAGCTTGAAGAGGATCGCCAGCACCTCGTCCACCTCGGCGCCCGAGAGCCCGGCCATCGCCTCGTCGGAGATGAGAAGCTTGGGCTTCGCCGCCATGGCGCGCGCGAGCTCGAGCTTTCGCAGCTCGACCTGCGAGAGCTGGTTGGCGTGGAACCCGGCCTTTGCGGCGAGGCCCATGCTGCCGAGGATGTCCATCGCCTGCGCCTCGCCCTCAGTGTCCTTCATGTGTGCGACGTAGGCCGAGGGCACGAGCAGGTTCTCGAGCACCGACATGGTGTGAAAGGGTCGCGGCACCTGGAAGCTGCGGGCGATGCCCCTGCGCGTGCGCTGATAGGCTGGCAGTGCCGAAATGTTCTCGCCCTGGAAACGGATCGAGCCGCCGTCGTTACGCAAGAGGCCCGAGATGCAGTTGATCAGCGTGGTCTTGCCCGAGCCGTTCGGGCCGATCAGGCCGAAGCGCTCGCCCGCGGCGATCTCGAGGCTCACGTCCGACAAGGCCGTGAAGCCGCCGAAATGCTTCGATACGCCGCTTACCTTGAGGAGGCTCTCAGCCATCGCTTGAAGAATCCGAGGATGCCGTCGGGGGCGAGCACGACGAAGAGCACGAGCAGCACCCCGACGACCAGCACGTTGATCTCGCTCGAAATGGTGACGGTCACGATTTGCTGGATCGTGACGAGCAGCAGCGCGCCCACCACCGGTCCGAGCCAGTGCGTGGTGCCGCCTATCATCGGCGCGGCGAGCGCGCCGATGGCGTAGTTCAGGCTGAAGGTCGAAGCCGGCTCGATGAAGCTGAGATACATCGGCATCGGCGCGCCCGCCGCACCCATCAGGGCGCCCGAGAGCACGCAGGCGACGAGCTTCAGCCGCAGCGTCGGCACTCCGCTCGCCTCGGCCGCCTCCTCGCTGTCGCGGATCGCGCGCAGCCCGCGCCCGATCCAGGAGGTCTGGACGTAGCGCGCGAGCGCCACCGCCGCCACCGCCATCACGGTCATCACGAGGAACAGCATGCGCGTGTAGCTGCCGAAAGGCGCCATCGCCTCGGGGCGCAGGAGCTGCAGCCCCGTCGCGCCGCCGACGTAGCGCCAGTTGATCATCAGCGTTTCCATGATGAAGATCACGGCCACGGTGGCGATGGCGAAGAAGATGCCGCGCAGCCGCAGCGTCAGCATGCCCACGCCGAAGCCGAGCAGCGCGCCCATCGCCGCGCCGGCGGCGATCTGCACGGCGAGCGGCGCGCCAAGCCATTTGAACAGCACCACCGCGGTGTAGGCGCCCACGCCGAAGAAGGCGGAGGTGCCGAAGTTCACGTAGCCGGCATAGCCGCCGAGGATGTTCCACGCGGTGGCGAGCACGACGTACGTGAGGACGACGAAGGCGGCGAAGAAGAAATATTCGTTGATGCGGCTCACCGCGACGCCTGCGGCGGCGAGCACGATCACCACTGCGGGGAGCCAGAACTTCATCGGCCAAACAGCCCTTGGGGTCTTATCCCCAAGACAATTAATAGGAGGCCGAAAGCCACCGCCGGCGCCCAGGAGGCGCCGAAGAACATGAGCACGATCGATTCGGAAATGCCGAGGATCAGCCCGGCGCCGAGCGTGCCGGTCATGCTGCCGAGTCCCGCCAGGACGACGACGCAGAACGTGCGGCCGATGTAGAGCCGGTCCAGCGCCGGCTCGACCGGGCCGACGATGATCAGCATCGCTCCGGCGAGCGCGCTCACGCCGGTCGCGATGCCGAAGGCCCACTGCTTGATGCGCACCGGGTTCACGCCCATCAGGCGCAGCGCCGGCTCGTCCTGCGCCACGGCCTTGATCGCGCGGCCGGTAAAGGTCTTGGACAGGTAGAGCGTCAGGGCGAAGGTGAGGACCAGCGCGACGCCGAACGCCACCAGCATGCGGTAAGGGATGCGGTATTCGCCGAGCGCGAGGCTTGAGCCGATATACGGCGCCTGCACCGTTCTCTGGTCCACGCCGAACACCAGGATGAGCCCGACCTCGATGATGAAGGCGATGCCGAAGAAGAACGCGAGGCCGCGCACCCCCGCCTCGGTGCCGCGCTTCTCGAACGACTCGTAGTAGAAGCGGTAGATGAGGATGCCGAGCACGAAGAACACCGGCATCAGCACCACTCCCGCGACGATCGGGTCGAGGCCGTGGCTCGCCACGACGTAGGTGCCGTAGGAACCGAGCACCATGATCGCGGGATGCGCCACGTTCGGCACGTCGAGCAGCCCGAACGACACCGACAGCCCGATGCTCACCGCGGCATAGAAGCAGCCGAGCAGCACGCCGAACAGCAGCGCCTCGGTGAGCAGGTCGAACGAGAAGGCCATATGCGCCTAAAAAAACGGCGCGGGATTGCCGCGCCGTCTCTTGACGAGATAAACCGCTATTTGCCGCCGCGCGCCTTCTCGAACGGCGTGATCAACTCGCCGGTCTTGTAGTCGTTCGGGTAGATCACCACCTGCTTGCCCGGCTGGCGAAACTGCTCCACGTCCTTGTCGACGATGCCGCGGAACTGCGCCTGCACTACACGCGGCTGGGCCCACTCGCCGTTCTTGTCCCAGCGGATCGCGCCGACGATGGTTTTCACCTCGTTGGCGTGCAGCCAGGCGGCGAGCTTCTTCTGGTCGAGCGTCTTGGTGGCGTTGACCGCCTGCTCGAGGATCTGGCCAATGGCGTAATTGAAGGGCGGCAGGTAGAAGCCGAGCGGGTCAACCTTCGCCTCGGCCGCTCTCTTGGAATAGCGCTGCAGGAAGTCCTCGATGCCCGGGTACTTCATGCCGGGCACATAGGAGTTGTAGTTGGTGATGCCGTTCAGGAGACTCCCAAGCGAGGACATGATCGGCGTGAACTGCAGGCCCACCATGCCGCCGCCGAAGAGCTGCACCTGCGAGCCGACACCGATCTCGTTCACCGCGCGCACGATGGCGACCGAGTCGTTCGGGTAGGACATGACGAACACGATCTCGGGCTTCGCCGCGCGGATGCCGCGAATCAGCGAGGAGAAGTCGGTGGTGGCCGGCGGATAGTTCTGATCGTAGACCGACTTGATGTCGGCCTTCTGCGCGAGCGTGCGCGCGCCGTTCGCCAGGCTCTGGGCGAAGTCGTTGTCGGCGGCGAGGATGGCGACGGTCTTCGCGCCCGCCTTCTTCCCGGCCTCGAAGAAGCCGTCGGACCAGCTCGAGGCGTCGTTCCACGGCGAGTTGTTGAACCACATGTCGTGCTGCGCCCTGGCGTTCACCTGGAACGAGAAGTTGCCCATCAGGAGCAGGCCGCGCTCCTTCACGAGCGGCATGATCGGCGCCGTGGGCACCGTCCCATAGGGCGCGATCAGCAGATCCACCTTGTCGATCTCGATCAGCTTGGTGTAGATCCCCGGCGTGTTCGCGGGGTTGGTCTGATCGTCGTAGACGGTGAAGTCGACCTTGCGGCCGAGGAGGCCGCCCTTCTGGTTCACGTCGTCTACCCAGATGCGCAGCGCGAGCAGCGCCGCCTGCCCGCCCGCGCCGAGCGGTCCCGTCTGCGGCATGCTCATGCCGATCTTCACCGCGCCTTGCTGTGCGAAAACCCTTTTTCCTGGGACTGCCGAAGCAAGCGCCGCGGCGCCCGCCGCCCCCAGCACCTTCCTGCGAGTGAAATTCATGACCTCCTCCTTTGCGCGGCATTGTAATCAATCTTCAACAGCCGGGCGGCATTTCCTCCCTCAATGGCCGCGGCTTCGGCCTTGGACAGCCCCTTCACGCCCTCGATGAACTCGATGGGACGCTCCATCCCCATGTCGTAGGGATAGTCGGTGCCGAGCA
>DASQAW010000477.1:0-1834 GCA_035635495.1 Burkholderiales bacterium | reverse complement strand
GCGCCGCCGATGCCCTACCGGGTCGCGGGGCGCGTGATGCACGATGGCGTGACGCAGATCATCCTTGCCCGCGGGGACGTGGTGCTTACCGTGCGCGAAGGCGACACGCTGGACGGCGCTTATCAAGTGGAGAAGATCCAGGGGGAGCGCGTGACGATGCTGTACACGCCGCTCGGCGTGCGCGAGGACCTGGCGGTGAATTCGGCGCTCGCGTTCGACAGCGCGAGCCCGCCGGCCGCGCAGGTAGCCGCCGCCGCTCCCGCGGCCGCCGGCGCAACGGCGTCCGGGCCGGCCAGCCTGCGGTGGGAAGGCCCGCAGCGCGTGAGCGCGGGCAGCACGTTCGACGTCTCGCTCAAGCTCACCTCGGCCGAGGCGGTCCGCGCCGCGCCGCTGCAGCTTCAGTACGACGCGAAGGTGCTCGAGCCGGTGGCGGTGCGCGCCGGCGGATTCTTCTCCGACGGGCTCTTCAGCTACCGCGTGAATCCGGCCGGGTCGATCTTCATCGGCGCCTCCGGCAAGGGCGCCGCCGCGCTGGACGCCGAGTTCCTCGTCGTGCGCTTCAAGCCGATCGGCGCGCTGGGCCCCGCCGAGCTCAAAATCTCCTCGCTTAGCCTGCAGGATCCCTCCGGACGCGCCATCGCGATCCAGCAGCCGGCCGCGTTCCGCACCGTCATCACGCAGTAGGTCAGGGCGCGAGCAGCGCCGCGCAGCGCTCGGGCCGGCCGGCAAGCGCCGGGTTGTCGACGAGCGCGCCGCCGCGCGGAATGCACTGGTTCCTCGGCGGCGTGATCCCGCTCTCCACCCACGCGACGAGACGCCGGAACGCCTCGTGCGCGTGCGGCTGCAGGAACTCGAGCTGCGTAAAGTTGCAGCAGCTCTGCCGGTAGCGCTCGATGTGGTTGCCGTTCTGCACCTCGTAGAGGCGGTGCAGGTCGCCTTTGCCAGCGGCGAGCACCGCATCCCGGAACGGCCGCGCATGGCGCTGGATCGGCAGCAGCGTGTCCATGGTGCCGTGGATGGTGAGCAGCGGCCGGCGGATATCGCCTTCCGTGGAGATGCGTCCAAGGCGCGGCGAGAGATGGAACGGCTTGCGCCGCGCCGCATAGTCGTAGACCTCCGGCGCGCCGGTGTAGGCCGGGTCCAGCTCCTTCGCGAACACGCACGCCGTGACGTCCCAGTAGTTGTTGGCATGCGTCTCGTAGAGCGAGCCGACGACCGGGCTGAAGGTGTTGGCGGTCGTCGGCGGATTGGCGCGGATGTCGGGCGGATAGCCCGCGGCGACGATCGCCTGGTGCGCCGGCGTCGCCGGATTGAATCCCGAGACCGCGTAGTCGCGGTAGGGACGCAGCGCCGCCGGCAGGTCGATGAGGATGTTCGGTCCGGCGGCCGACCAATACACGCCTTCCCAGTCGATGCCGCCGTCGTAGAGCTGCGGCGACTCGGCAAGCAGCCGCCGCACGACGTGCCCGCCGTTGGAGATGCCCATCAGATAGGTGCGCTCGGCGCCTCGCTCCTGGTAGGCCTCCACCGCCGCAGCCGCGAGCCGCGTGACATCGCGGGTGCGCCGGAACCATTCGACGATCGTATCCTTCGGCTCGGCGATATAGAAATGCACGTACGCCACCGATGTCGCCGCGGGCAGTGGCGAGAGGCGGCAGGCGAGCGGATCGACGGGCGGCGGCTCGCTGAAATAGAAGTTGAGCGTGCCCTTGTTGGTCGAGGCGTAGGCGTAGCCCTGCTGCACGACGAAGTCGCTGAAGATGTAGTCGCCCATGAACTCGCTGCGCAGTCCGCCGGGCACGCCGACGACGATCCTGCCGTTCCAGCTCTCGGG
>DASQAW010000476.1:0-33410 GCA_035635495.1 Burkholderiales bacterium | reverse complement strand
CGATTCCCAGCGCTGGTACCAGCGCTGCTCGATGGCAGCGGGATTGAAGCTCTTGTCCAGCACTACTTGGGGTTGGTGTGTTCGGGCAGCTGGAGCGCGTGGGCCACCGAGGCGGCGACCGCTTCGCGCACCATCTGCGTGACGCTGACCGTCAACTCCGCGCGCACGCCGTCGAGCGCCTGTCCGAGCACCTTGGACAGCGTGCGCGAGAGGCGCTCCTCGATCACCCGGTCGACCTCGGGCCCGAGGCGCGAGAGCACCGCGCGCTCGAGCTCGCGCGCCAGCGCTTCGAGCGTGGCGGCGTCGACAGCGGGGCGCGGGCGGCGCGCATCCGCGGAGACCACCTCGGTCAGCACGGGAACCCGGGATTCGCGCTCGGATTCAGCCATGGTGCTGCGAGCCATCGTCGCGCGCGAGGTCGTGGCTGGAAATCGCGTAGCCGCGGCTCTTGTACGTGCGGAAGCGCCCACGCGCCGCCTCGCGCTCGGCGTCGTCCGTGCCGACGACTTCCAGCAGCCGCTCGAAGCTGGCAAAGTGCGGCGGACAATCGGCCGACAGGTTGAGCAGCACGCCGGCTTGCGGCGGCGGCTCGTCGCTCGCGGAAATGAGCACCGGCGTCTCCGGCGCGAGTGCGTCGGTCGCCGCGCAATGCGGCACGAAGCCGGTCGCCGGCCACGTCCACATCAGGCGGTCGATGCGCGTGGCGAGCTCCGGGTCGGGGGCATACACGACCATGCGGTTCCCCTGAGCAATCGCCTTGCCGGCCAGGCGGCAGGCGACCTGGAGTCGGTCCGGAGCGTTGAAGTAAAAATCGATGCTGGTCACAGTAAACGGGGAATTGGACTTTTCGCCGTTTTCCTATTTCCGGCCGGCGTGGCGCAGGGCGAAGCGGACCAGGAGCGGTACGGGGCGGCCGGTCGAGCCCTTCTCGCGGCCGCTCTTCCAGGCGGTGCCGGCGATGTCGAGGTGCGCCCAGCGGAGCTTCCTCGCGAAGCGGGCGAGGAACGACGCCGCGGTGATGCTGCCGCCGGGACGGCCGCCGATGTTCGCCATGTCGGCGAAATTGGAGCGCAGGCTCTCCTGGTAGTCCTCCCAGAGTGGCATCTGCCAGACGCGGTCCCAGGCGTCGTCGGCCGCGGCGCTCACTTCATCGGCGAGCTTCTGGTCGTTGGCGAAGAGGCCCGTGGCGATGTGGCCGAGCGCGATGACGCAGGCGCCGGTGAGCGTGGCGATGTCGAGCACCACCTCCGGCTTGAACCGCTCGGCGTAGGTCAGCGCATCGCAGAGGATGAGGCGCCCCTCGGCGTCGGTGTTGAGGATTTCTACCGTCTGGCCGGAGAGGGTGGTCACGACATCGCCCGGCTTCACCGCGTGGCCGCCCGGCATGTTCTCGCAGGTGGGGATGACGCCGACGACGTTGACCGGCGCCTTCATGCCGGCGAGCGCGCGGATCGCGCCGAGCACGCTGCCCGCGCCCGACATGTCGAACTTCATCTCGTCCATCTCGCCCGCCGGCTTGAGCGAGATGCCGCCGGTATCGAACGTGATGCCCTTGCCGACCAGGGCCAGCGGCTTGGCCGACTTCGCCGCGCCGTTATAGCGCAGCACGATCAGCTTCGGCGGCTGGTGCGAGGCGCTCGTCACGGCGAGGAAGGCGCCCATGCCGAGCTTCTCCATGTCCTTGCGCTCGAGCACCTCGACCTGCAGCTTGAACTCGCGGCCGAGCTTCTTCGCCTGCTCGGCGAGATAGCTGGGCGTGCAGATGTTCGCCGGCAGGTTGCCGAGCGTGCGTGCGAGGTCCATGCCGTCGGCGGTCGCCTCGGCTTCCGCCAGCGCCTGCGTGAGCTGCGCGGCGGGCGGCAGCGGCAGCGTGACGTGCGCAAGACTGGGCGCGGGCGACTTCTTCTGCTTGAGCTCGTCGAAGCGGTAGAACGCCTCGCGCGTGGCGAGCACCGCCTGGCGCAGGTTCCAGCTGAGCGGCCGGCTGTTCACCTTGAGATCGGCGAGGAACAGCGCCGCGTCCTTCGCGCCGAGCTCGCGCAGCGCGTTCGCTGCCGCGCGCACCGCTTCGCGATACGGCGCTTCGCCGAATTCCTTCTTCGCCCCCAGGCCGACGAGCAGCACGCGCTCGGCGGCGACGTGCGGCAGGCCGCGCAGGAGCAGCGTTGAGCCGGTTTTGCCGGAAATATCGGGCAGCGCGGCGCGCAGCGCACCGCGCGAGCGTTGATCGACGCGGCGGGCCGGTGCGGTCAGTTCCTTTTCCGCATAAACGCCGAGGACGACGCAGCCCGTCTTCGCCGTCTCGGGCGAGAGCGTCTTTATGCTAAATTCCATAGCGAAAGTATCGCATGATCTTTCACCGGGCGCTCCTCAGGGAATTCGCGGGTCTCGCCGGCGCGGTGTTCATGTCGCTCTTCTCCATCGCGGTGACGATCAACCTGATCCGTCTCCTCGGCAAGGCGGCGGGCGGCTCGATCCCGACCGACGCGGTGCTCGCGTTCCTGGGCTTCTTCGCGCTCGGCGCGCTGCCCATCCTGCTGTCGCTCACCATGTTCATCTCGGTGCTGCTGACGCTGACGCGCGGCTGGCGCGACTCCGAGATGGTGATCTGGTTCACCTGCGGGCTGCCGCTCACGGCGTGGCTGCGGCCGGTGATGCTCTTCGCCCTGCCGCAGATCGCGGTGATCGCGGCGCTCGCGCTGTTCATCTCGCCGTGGGCGGCGCAGATGGGCGCGCAGTACGCGACGAAGCTCGAGTCGCGCGACGACGTGTCGAGGGTCACGCCCGGCGTCTTCGGCGAGACCGCCAACAAGGAGCGCGTGTTCTTCGTCGAGTCGGTGTCCGGCGAGACCAACCAGGTGCAGAACGTGTTCCTCGCCTCGGCGCAGCAGGGCAGGCTCGGCATCAGCATGAGCCGCAGCGGCCATACCGAGACCGCGCCGAACGGCGACCGCTTCATCGTGCTCGAGCAGGGCCGGCGCTACGAAGGCTCGCCGGGCGACGAGCAGTTCCGCGTGACCGAGTTCGAGCGCTACGCCGCGCGCATCGAGACGCGCGAGAACATCGAGCCCGAGCGCAACCAGAAGAACCTCACCACCTGGGCGCTGATGAGCAACCCGACGCCCGTGAACCTCGCCGAGCTGGTCTGGCGCATCGGCATCCCGGTCTCGGCGCTGGTGCTCGTGCTGCTCGCCATTCCGATGAGCTTCGTCAACCCCCGCGCCGGCCGCTCGGTCAACCTGCTCTTCGCGCTGCTCACCTTCATGGTGTATTCCAACCTGCTCTCGGTGAGCCAGGCGCGCGTATCGCAGGGGCGGCTCGACTTCTCGGTCGGCGTATGGATGGTGCACGCCGGCATGGTGCTGCTGCTGGTCGTGCTCTTCGCGCAGCGCATGCAGCTGATCCGGCTGAGGGTGGGAAAGTGAGCGGCCCATGAGCGCGGTGCGGCCGCGCACGCTCGAGCGCTACCTCGGGCGCCAGATCTACGCCGCGACGGGCTTCGTGCTGCTCGGCTTCCTCGCGCTGTTCGCGTTCTTCGATCTGATCGGCGAGCTCGGCGACCTCGGCAAGGGCGACTACGATCTGCGCCAGGTGTTCACGTTCGTGCTGCTCAACGCGCCGGCGCACGCCTACGAGCTCTTCCCGATCGTCGTGCTGATCGGCACGCTCTACGTGCTCGCCCACCTCGCGAGCAACTCCGAGTACACGGTGATGCGCGGCTCGGGCCTGTCGCCCGCGCGCGCGGCGCTCGCGCTGCTGAAGATCGGCATGGCCTTCGTCGTGCTCACCTTCGTCATCGGCGAATGGATCGCGCCCCTTTCCGAGGAGAAGGCGCAGCACACCAAGATCCGCGCGCTCTCCTCGATGATCGGCCAGGACCTGCAGTCGGGCCTGTGGTTCAAGGACGAGGGCTCGTTCATCAACGTGCGCGAGGCGCGCGAGCCGAAGGTGCTGCAGGGCCTGCGCATCTTCGAGTTCGACGCTGCCTATCGCCTGCGCAAGATCACCTTCGCCGAGCGCGCCGAGTACCGCGAGAAAGGCGTCTGGGAGCTCTACCAGGTGATCGCGACGCGCTTCGACCCCGAGCCGCACACCGAGCGCGGCGCTCAGGCCGAGTGGCGCTCCGCCGTCTCGCCGGACCTCCTGAATGCGCTCATCGTCAAGCCCGAGCGCATGTCGGCCTGGGCGCTGCACAAGTACACCCAGCACCTGGAATCGAACCGCCAGAAGACCGAGCGCTACGAGATCGCGTTCTGGAAGAAGCTGTTCTATCCGCTGGCGGCGCTCGTCATGATGGCGCTCGCGCTGCCCTTCGCCTACATGCACGCGCGCGCCGGCATGGTTGGCGTGAAGGTGTTCCTCGGCATCATGCTGGGCATCTTCTTCCACATGTTGAACAGCCTGTTCTCGCACATCGGCCTGCTGCAGAACTGGCCGCCGCTCGCGGCGGCCGCGCTGCCGAGCACTGCGTTCCTCGCCTCGGCGATGCTCATGATGTGGTGGGTCGAACGTCGATGAGCTTGGTGCCGGCGAGCCGGTCGTGCAGGAACTGACCGTCGCGATCGACCAGCGCCCAGAGGATTGAGAGCGGCAGCAGCGCGGCGGCGATAAGGAAGCGCGCCACGGCCTTGCCCGGCGTGACATCGACCAGCCGGATCTTCCACGCGCGCATGGCGAGCGTTTGCCCCCCGCGCAGCCAGCACCACAGGAAATAGCCCGCCAGCACGAGCAGGATGAAAACCTGGAGCTCGGCGCGCACCGTCCCGGTGGTGGCGTCACGCCCGCCGCTGGCGAAAAAGAAGAGCCAGGCGGCGAAGAAGGCCACGCCGAAGACCAGCAGCGCTTCGTAGACCATGGACGCGAGGCGGCGTCCGAGGCCCGGCGTCACGTCAGTGCTTCTGGCGGCGCGGGTCGGTGGAGACGGGCGGGGCGAGGCTTTCGCGCTCGTGCGGCGAGAGCGCCTGGTACTCGGCCCAGGCCTGGCGCAGGTCCTGTTTGGGCGCCGGACGCTGAGTCTTGGCGAGGTTCTTGTAGTTCTCGCGCGCTTGCCGGCGCTGCTCCGGCGTGAGGCGCGCCCAGGCCTGCATGCGCCGCTGCACGCGCTCCTGCTCCTGCGGCTTCATGCGCGGGTAGCGCTTGGCGATCGCGATCCACTTCTGCCGGCGCTCGGGCTCGAGCGTGTCCCAGTCGGTCTTGAGCGGCGCGAGGACCTGCTGCTGCTCCGCGGTGAGCTCGGCCCACGCCGGGCGCGCGTTCGGCTTGGGCTGCGGCGCCTTCGCCGCGGGCTTGGCTGCGGCGGGCTTCTTCGGTGCTTCGGCAGGGGGTTGCGCCGCGGTCCCGGCGGCGATGCAGAGGGACAGCGCGGCGAGCACGATGCGCAGCATCACTCCTCCGCTGCGCGCTTCTTCAGCCAGTTCTGGAAGCCCCGGTCGAGGTAGGCGTCGATCGGCAGGTCGTCGGTGAGGAGCTGCGAGTCGAGCTCGATGATCTCGGCGAGGCGCTGCTTCTCCTGCCAGTTGTAGATGCCGGCGACCGCGACGATGAGCGCCGCCGCGGGCAGGAGCACGCGGGCGGAGAGGCCCGCCCAGCCCCAGCCGTTGCCGAACACGTTGTCCGCCCAGGCGAGCACCGGCGCCGGCTCGGGGCGCTGGCGCGAGAGGGCCAGCTCGCGCGCGCGATGCAGCTTCTCGGCGGTGGGACCGTCGATGCGGCGGCTAGCCTGGTCGAGAAGGTGCCGGATGCGGTTGGCGAATTGCAGTTCGTTCATGGCTTTATCGGGACGCCCCTCATAGGGTAACTCCGCGCGCCTTCAGTGCAACAGCCAAAGCATGAGTCGCCCGGGAGCAGTGCGTTTTTACGCTGCCTTCCGAGCAACCCATGACGCGTGCGGTCTCAGCGACGTCCAGTTCCTCCCAGTAACGCATCAGGAAAGCTTCCCGTTGACGCGGCGGCAACTTCACTAGCTCTTGCTCAATGATTTCAAGGACTTGAGCCTGCTCGAGGCGCGCCCCGGGCGGCTCCGCGGCTTCCTCGCCCCCCGGCGGCTCGTAGGTTTCCAGCGGGTCCTGCTCCTCGTCGTCGCCACGGCCGGGCGAAAGCGAGGAAAGGAGCGTGGTCCAGAGCGATCGCACCTTCTGGCGCCGGTAATAGTCGCGGATCGCGTTCTGCATGATGCGGTGGAAGAGCAGCGGCAGTTCTGTTGCAGGACGATGACCGTACTTCTCGGCGAGCCGCAGCATGGCGTCCTGCACGATATCGAGCGCTGCTTGCTCTTCGCGCACGGCGAAGACCGCTTGCTTGAAAGCGCGCCGCTCGACGCCCTCCAGAAACGCCGAAAGCTCGCTACGCGATGCCAGTTGACCCTCTGCCGGGGCGGTGTTGTTCGCGCGATGTTACCATCATGGTTTCTAAGGTTTTTCCGCCCGTCATGGACCGCGTCAAGACCAGCGCTCTTTCCGGCGCCGAGATCGTCGTTCGCTGCCTCCAGGAAGAGGCGGTCGAGTACGTTTTCGGCTATCCGGGCGGCGCTGTGCTCTTCATCTACGACGAGCTCTTCAAGCAGGACAAGGTGAAGCACGTGCTCGTGCGCCACGAGCAGGGCGCGGTTCACGCCGCCGACGGCTATTCGCGCTCGTCCCGGAAAGTCGGCGTGGCGCTCGTCACCTCCGGCCCCGGAGTGACCAATGCGGTCACGGGCATCGCGACCGCGTACATGGATTCCATTCCGCTGGTCGTGATCACCGGCCAGGTGCCGACGCACGCGATCGGCCTCGACGCCTTCCAGGAATGCGACACGGTCGGCATCACGCGCCCGATCGTGAAGCACAACATGCTGGTGAAGGACGTGAAGGACCTCGCCTCCGCGATGAAGAAGGCCTTCCACATCGCGACGACCGGCCGTCCCGGCCCCGTGGTGGTCGACATCCCGAAGGACGTGACCGCCGCGGTCACCGAGTTCCACTATCCCGAGGCGGTCTCGATGCGCTCCTACAACCCGGTGCGCAAGGGCCACGCGGGGCAGATCCGGAAGGCGGTGCAGCTCCTGACCGAGGCGCAGCGCCCGATGATCTACAGCGGCGGCGGCGTGATCCTCTCCGATTCCTCCGAGCTCCTGCGGGAGCTCGTGAAGACCACCGGCTTTCCGGTCACCAACACGCTGATGGGGCTCGGCGCCTACCCCGCCACCGATCCGCAGTTTCTCGGCATGCCCGGGATGCACGGGACCTACGAAGCCAACAACGCCATGCAGCATTGCGACGTGCTGCTCGCGATCGGCGCGCGCTTCGACGACCGCGTCATCGGCAACCCGGCGCACTTCGCGCAGAACCCGCGCAAGATCATCCATATCGACATCGATCCGTCGTCGATCTCCAAGCGCGTGAAGGTCGACGTGCCCATCGTCGGCAACATTCCCGATGTGCTCGAAGAGCTGCTCAAGCTCCTGGGCGGCACGCGGCCGGACACCAGCGCGTGGTGGAAGCAGATCGGCGAGTGGCGCGCAAAGGACTGCCTCAAGTACGACCGCAACTCGAAAATCATCAAGCCGCAGTTCGTGCTGGAGAAGCTGTACGAGGTCACCAAAGGCCAGGCGTTCGTCACCTCGGACGTCGGCCAGCACCAGATGTGGGCGGCGCAGTTCTACAAGTTCGACGAGCCGCGGCGCTGGATCAACTCCGGCGGCCTGGGCACCATGGGCTTCGGCCTGCCGGCGGCGATGGGCGTGCAGCTCGCCAATCCCGGCGCGACGGTGGCCTGCGTCACCGGCGAATCGTCGATCCAGATGTGCCTGCAGGAGCTTTCCACCTGCAAGCAGTACCGCCTGCCCATCAAGATCGTGAACCTCAACAACAAGTACATGGGCATGGTGCGCCAGTGGCAGCAGTTCTTCCACGGCAACCGCTACTCCGAGTCCTACATGGACGCGCTGCCCGATTTCGTCAAGCTGGCCGAAGGCTACGGCCACCGCGGCATGCTGGTGGAGAAGCCCGCCGACGTGGAGCCGGCGCTGCGCGAGGCGTTCGCCAACAGGAAAGAGCTCGTCTTCCTCGACTTCATCACCGACCAGACCGAGAACGTCTATCCGATGATCCCCGGCGGCAAGGGGAACACCGAGATGATCCTGTCCGAAGAGTTGTAATGCGCCATATCATCTCGATCCTCGTGGAAAACGAGGCGGGCGCGCTGTCCAGGATCGCGGGGCTGTTTTCCGCCCGCGGCTACAACATCGAGTCGCTGACCGTCGCGCCGACCGAGGATGCGTCGATGTCGCGCATGACCATCGTCACCTCGGGCTCCGACGACGTGGTGGAGCAGATCACCAAGCAGTTGAACAAGCTGATCGACGTGGTGAAAGTCGTCGACCTGTCGGAGGCCGAGCACATCGAGCGCGAGCTGATGCTGATCAAGGTGCGCGCCGGCCAGAAGGAGCGCGAGGACATGAAGCGCATGGCCGACATCTTCCGCGGCCGCATCATCGACGTCTCCGACAACACCTACACCATCGAGCTCACCGGCGACGGCCGCAAGCTCGATGCCTTCATCCAGGCGCTCGACCAGGGCACGATCATCGAGACCGTGCGCACCGGCACCAGCGGCATCGGCAGGGGCAACAGGGTCCTACGAGTCTAGAAAATGGGGACGGACCCCATTTTTCCCATTTAGGGAGTATTTCCATGAAGGTCTATTACGACAAGGACGCGGACCTTTCGCTCGTCAAGGGCAAGAAGGTCACGATCATCGGCTACGGCTCGCAGGGCCATGCGCACGCGCAGAACCTGCAGGAGTCCGGCATCAAGGTCACGGTGGCGCTGAGGAAGGGTGGCGCCTCGTGGGACAAGGCGAAGAAAGGCGGCGTCAAGGTCGCCGAGATGGCCGAGGCCATCAAGGGCGCCGACATCGTCATGGTGCTGCTGCCCGACGAGCATCACGCGCAGGTCTACAAGGAGTCGATCGAGCCCAACATCAAGAAGGGTGCGTCGCTCGCCTTCGCGCACGGCTTCAACATCCACTACGGCCTGATCCAGCCGCGCGCCGATCTCGACGTGTGGATGGTGGCGCCGAAGGCGCCCGGGCACACGGTGCGCTCGACCTACGCCGCCGGCGGCGGCGTGCCGATGCTGATCGCCGTGCACCGCAATCCTTCCAAGAAGGCACGGGACGTCGCGCTGTCCTATGCTGCCGCGATCGGCGGCGGCAAGGCCGGCGTTATCGAAACGTCCTTTAAGGAGGAGACGGAAACCGATCTGTTCGGCGAACAGACCGTGCTTTGCGGTGGATGTGTCGAGCTGGTCAAGGCAGGATTCGACACGCTGGTGGAGGCGGGCTACGCGCCCGAGATGGCGTACTTCGAGTGCCTGCACGAGCTGAAGCTGATCGTCGACCTCATGTACGAGGGCGGCATCGGCACGATGAACTATTCGATCTCGAACAATGCCGAATACGGCGAATACGTTACCGGACCGAAGATCATCGACCAGGGCGTGCGCCAGCGCATGAAGGAGGCGCTGCACCGCATCCAGAACGGCGAGTACGCCAAGGACTTCGTGCTGGAAAACCGTGCCGGCGCCCCGGGGTTGCTTTCCCAGCGGCGCATGACCGCCGAGCTGCCGATCGAGAAGGTCGGCGCGCGGCTGCGCGAGATGATGCCCTGGATCCGCAAGAACCGCCTGGTCGACACCTCGAAGAACTAGGACCCGAAGTAGCAAGTGAAACCGCCGTACCCGCATCCGTTGATCGCCCGCGAGGGCTGGCTCTTCGTCGGCATCGCGCTCGCGCTGGCGCTCGCCGTGGGCTGGTTCGTCGGCTTGTGGTGGTCGCTGCCGATCTGGCTGGTCGCGCTCTTCATCCTGCAGTTCTTCCGCGATCCGCCGCGCGAGGTGCCCGACGATCCGCGTGCCGTGGTGTCGCCGGCCGACGGGCGCATCGTCGAGGTGAGCCGCGCGCGCGATCCGTGGCTCGAGCGCGACGCGCTGAAGGTGAGCGTGTTCATGAACGTCTTCAACGTGCACTCGAACCGCTCGCCGGTCGACGGCACGGTGCGGGAGCGCTGGTACTTCCCCGGCGCGTTCGTGAACGCGGCGCTGGACAAGGCCTCGCTCGAGAACGAGCGCAACGCCATCTGGATGAGGACCCTCGACGGGCGCGACGTCACCTGCGTGCAAGTCGCGGGCCTGATCGCGCGGCGCATCCTGTGCTATGTTGCCCCCGGTGCCGAGTTGAGGCGCGGACAGCGCTTCGGCTTCATCCGCTTCGGCTCGCGCGTCGACGTCTATCTGCCGCTCGATGCGCAGGTGAAGGCGGCGATCGGCGACAAGGTCTACGCTGCGGAGAGCGTGCTTGCATGGCTGACGCCCCCGAATACGAACCAGAAGTAGAGACGGAGCCGGGCCCCCCGGCGCGCGGCGCGCCTCTGGGGACGCTTCGCCGCCGAGGGATCTATCTGCTGCCGAACCTGTTCACCACCGGCGTCCTCTTCTGCGGCTTTTTCGCCATCGTGCAGGCGATGAACGGCCGCTTCGACGTCGGCTGCATCGCCATCTTCGTCGCCATGGTGCTCGACGGCATGGACGGGCGCGTTGCGCGCTGGACCAACACGCAGAGCGAGTTCGGCGCGCAGTACGACTCGATCGCCGACATGGTCGCCTTCGGCGCGGCGCCGGCGCTCGTCGCCTATACCTGGGCGCTCACCACGATGGGCACGCTCGGCTGGATCGCCGCGTTCATCTACTGCGCCGGCACCGGCATTCGCCTGGCGCGCTTCAATGCCAACATCACGGTGGTCGACAAGCGCTACTTCCAGGGCCTGCCCAGCCCGTCGGGCGCCGCGGTGGTGGCCGGGCTCGTCTGGGTGCTGACCGATTTCGGCTTCGACCCCGACGAGGTCGTCTGGCTCCCGGGGCTCACCTGGGCGGTGGCGGTGTTCGCCGGCATCACCATGGTGTCGAACGTGCCCTTCTGGAGCTTCAAGGAAGTGAACTGGAAAAAGCGCGTGCCGCTCTGGGTGATCCTCGCCTGCGTGATCGGCCTTTCCATCGTCGCCTCGAGCCCGTCGCTGGTCCTGTTCCTGCTTTTCTTCTCGTATTCCCTCTCGGGCTACGTCATGTGGGCGATGGGCCACCGCGTGCGGCCGGTGCTGCCGGAGGAATAAAAAGCGACAAATGCTCGCGTCTTGCATCCGTTTTGTTAACGGATGACTCGGCGTTGCGCTCCGGCACGAGCGCGCCGCAGCAAAACGTCAAAGTTTTTGAATCATCTTTGCCGGCGTGCATCTCACGGCCATGATTAGCGCCATGTCGAACGATGTCCGCCCTTCCACGTACGCCCGCATCGGGCGGAGTTATCCGCGTCCGCTTCCGCAGATCCCCGTTGTCGACCGCTCCTTGACCCGCCGTATCCCGCGGCACCTGCGAGTCGCCGCCGCGGTGGTCGCGTTCCTCTCAGCGCTTGGGCTCGTCGGCTGGTTTCTCAGCCGCTAGGCCGGCGCGCACCCATTGCGCGAAGCGGTGACAGTCGAATTCCTGCGGCACGTAGTAGCCGTGCTTGAACTCGCGCGATTGGATGCCCTGCTGCTGCCATTCGCAGTTGCGCGCGTCCTGCCGGTTGGTGATGTCCCACAGCGCGACGTAGTGCTGCAGATCGGCGTCGTCGAGCGGTAGCCGCTCGGGCTCGAACAGCCAGTCGTAGACGATGCGCACGGTCTCGGGCCCGGTCGGCACCATCATGTGCGCGTTGACGTAGTCGGGATGCACGTTCAGGAACAGGCTCGGCGGTAGCATCGCCGGCACGTAGAGGGTTCTCCTTTCCTCTTCCGTGAGAGTGGCGATCGCCGGCAGGCGCGCGCTGCCGTCGAGCGTCAATGTCTGTGCCTGCTCCGCATACTCCGGCCTTGACTCCGCACCGCGCAGGCCCCAGGCGCCGGCGTCGCGATAGGCGGTGACCACGCGGCACAGCTCCGGATGCACCGGCGGGCAGTGGAAGCATTCGGAGAAGTTCTCCGCGAGCAGTTTCCAGTTCGCCTGCACGTCGGCGACGATGCGCTTGCCGATGCGCAGCTCGCGCAGCCGGTAGCGCTTGAACTGGGCATCGAGGTGGCCTACGTCCAGCGGCGGCGCGTCGTGCGCCAGATTGACGAAGACGAAGCCGTCCCAGCTCGCCACCGCGACCTGATACAGCGGAAAGTCGCCGAGCCTGAAGTCCGGCGTCTCCATGCGCCGCGGCGTCGCCACCAGGTTCCCGGAGAGTTCGTAGGTCCAGGAGTGGTAGGGGCACACGATGCGCCGGCGCGCGAAGTTGCCGCGCTCCTCCGTGCACAGGACCGATCCGCGGTGGCGGCAGGTGTTGTGGAACGCGCGGATCGCGCCCTCGTCGCGCACGACGACGAGCGACTGCGAGCCGATGCGCACCGTGCGCCAGTCGCCGGCGTGCGGCAGCTCCTCCTCGCGGGCGACCACCACCCAGCGGTGGTACCAGAACGCCTCCAGCTCGCGCTGGTAGTGCGCGGGGTCGCGGTACCAGGAGGCGGGGAGCCCTGCCTCCAGTCGCTGCAATGGCTTGCGCTCCACGGCGCTATTGTCCTATAGTGCTCCGCATGCAACAGGCGATCCTTGCTCTTCTCTCGCTCGCGCTCCTCGCGCTGGGCGGCCTGCTGCTGCGCCCCGCGCGCTAAATACTCCTGCCTACAATCCGTGTTGTTAACTGGCCCCCCAGGGGCCGCCAGGACATTTCCATGGCCAAAGAACGACTCATCATCTTCGACACCACCATGCGCGACGGCGAGCAGAGCCCCGGCGCCTCGATGACGCGAGACGAAAAGCTGCGCATCGCGCGGGCGCTGGAGCGCATGCGCGTGGACGTGATCGAGGCCGGCTTCCCCGCCTCGTCCAACGGCGACTTCGAGGCGGTGCGCGCCGTCGCCGGCGCGATCCAGGACTCGGTGGTGTGCGGCCTGTGCCGCGCGAACGACCGCGACATCCAGCGCGGCATCGACGCGCTGAAAGTGGCGAAGGGACCGTGGCGCATCCACACCTTCATCGCCACCAGCCCGCTGCACATGGAGAAGAAGCTGCGCATGACGCCCGAGCAGGTGTTCGAGGCGGCGAAGCTCGCCGTGCGCTACGCGAAGAAGGCGTGCCCCGACGTCGAGTTCTCGCCCGAGGATGGCAGCCGCTCCGAGCTCGACTTCCTCTGCCGCGTGCTCGAGGCGGTGATCAAGGAAGGCGCGACCACCATCAACATCCCGGACACGGTGGGCTACGCGGTGCCGCAGCAGTTCGGGGAATTCATCCGCAAGTTGCGCGAGAAGATCCCCAACTCCGACAAGGTGGTGTGGTCCGTGCATTGCCACAACGACCTCGGCATGGCGGTGGCCAACTCGCTCGCCGCGGTGCAGATCGGTGGCGCGCGCCAGGTCGAGTGCACCATCAACGGCCTTGGCGAGCGCGCCGGCAACACGTCGCTCGAGGAGGTGGTGATGGCGGTGCGCACGCGCTCCGACTTCTTCGACCTGGAGACGCGGCTCGACACCACGCACATCGTCCCGACCTCGCGCCTCGTCTCGCAGATCACCGGCTTCGTCGTGCAGCCGAACAAGGCGGTGGTCGGCGCCAACGCCTTCGCCCACGCCTCGGGCATCCACCAGGACGGCGTGCTGAAGGCGCGCAACACCTACGAGATCATGCGCGCCGAGGATGTGGGCTGGAGCACCAACAAGATCGTGCTGGGGAAGCTTTCGGGCCGCAACGCGTTCAAGCAGCGGCTGAAGGAGCTCGGCATCGACCTCGAGAGCGAGGATGCGTACAACAAGGCGTTCCAGCGCTTCAAGGACCTGGCGGACAAGAAGGCCGAGATCTTCGACGAGGACCTGCAGGCGCTGGTGGCGCAGGAGGCCGGCCGCTCGACCGAGGAGCACTGGCACCTCGTCACCATGAGCCAGGCGAGCGGCATGGGCGAGCGGCCGCGCGCTTCCGTAGTACTCAAGGATACCGTTGAAAAACGTGCCGAGGCGCAAGGCGACGGCCCGGTGGATGCGACCTTCAAGGCGATCGAGAGCATTGCCAAGAGCGGGGCGGAGCTGCTTCTCTTCTCCGTCAACGCCGTGACCACCGGCACCGAGTCGCAGGGCGAGGTCACGGTGCGCCTGTCCAAGGGCGGCCGCATCGTGAACGGCGTCGGCGCCGACACGGACATCGTGGTCGCCTCGGCGAAGGCATACATCAGCGCGCTGAACAAACTCGAGAGCAAAATGGAGCGTCTGAACCCGCAGCACCAGCTGTGAGGCGATCTCAAAAGGGAGGACCTGCAATGACGGTGCCAGAAACCAATGCGCTGCACAGACGCATGAACCGCGTGTCGGCGGTGGCCGGCACCTTGTTGGTGGACGGGTTTCACTATCTCGCGCTCTTCGCCATCGGCGGCGCCGTCGTATGGTCGGCGGCGCACGCGTTCATCGGCATGGCGGGCAAGGGCAGCGCCGGCATCGGCGACATCCTGCTGCTTTTCATCTACCTCGAGCTCGGCGCCATGGTCGGCATCTACTTCAAGACCAACCACATGCCGGTGCGCTTCCTGATCTACGTCGCGATGACCGCGCTGACCCGCCTGCTGATCGGCGACGTCCAGACGCAAGAGCCGCGGGAATGGGAAATTCTCACCATCTCGGGCGCCATTCTCCTGCTCGCGTGCGCGACGCTCGTGATCCGCTACGGCTCGGCGCGCTTCCCTTCCACGTCGGCATCGACCTCCCCCTGAATGCGCGACCTGTGAAGACGCTGGCCCTCCTGATCCTGCTCGCGGCGCTGCCGGCGCAGGCGCAGATGTACAAGTGCGTCGATGCCCGCGGCAAGACCGAATACACCGACAAGCCGCTCGAAGGCTGCAAGGAATCCGCGATCAAGCCGAGCCCGCCGGTCTCGGGCGCGGTCAGGGCGCCGCAGGAAGACTTCGCCAAGCAGGAGGCCGACCTGAAGCAGCGCCAGATCGAGCGCGAGACGAGCGCCGCCAAGGAGCGCGACCAGCGGGCCGCGCTCGCCGCGCGTTGCGTGAGCCTGCGCAGCGAGCTCGGCATGATGCAGAACACCGGGCGCATCTTCACGCGCAACGCCCAGGGCGAGCGCGAGCCCATGGACGACACGTTGCGCGAGCAGCGGATCGCCAAGCTGCAGCAGGAGCTGCGCGCTTGCCCGTAAGGCGCAGCTGGCTGTTCGTGCCGGGCGCGGATCCGGCGGCGCACGCCGCCGCCGCTCGCTCGGGTGCCGACGTCATCGTCCTCGAGCTGGAAGATTTCACCCCGCCCGCGCTGCGGCCGCGGGCCCGCCAGCTCTCCGCCGACGCATTTCGGCTGTGGCGCAGCCGAGGAGCAGTGGCCGCGGTGCGCATCAATCCGCTCGAAGGCGACGGCGTGGCCGACCTCGCCGGCCTAGTTGACAATGCGGCGCGGCCCGACGTGCTGATGATGTCGAAGGTCGATGCGCCGGAGCAGGTGCGCCGCCTCGAGGCCGCGGCGCCCGCGGGCGTCGAGCTCGTGCCCAACATCGAATCGGCGCGCGCTCTCCTGCGGACGGCGGAGATCGCGCGCGCGAGCAGCCGGGTGACGGCGCTGCTGGTGGCGAGCGAGGACATGGTGGTCGATCTCGGCACCGAGCGCAGCCGCGGCGGCGCCGAGCTCGCCTACGTGCGCGCGCGCTTCCTCGTCGAGTGCCGCGCCGCCGGCGTCGAGGCCATCGACTGCCCGTACACCTTCAGCGACGTGAAGGGCGCGCTCGCCGATGCGCGCTACGCGAAGCAGCTCGGCTACCGGATGAAGGCCCTGGTCGATCCGTCGCACGCGAAGGCGGTCAACGCGGTCTTTACACCTTCGCGCGCAGAAATCGCCAGAGCGCGGAGGGTTGTCAGGGCTTTTGAAAAAGCAAGAGCGGCAGGCCGCGACCGCGCCAAAGTCGGCGGCGCGCTGATCGAGGTGCCGGCCTACGCCGCTGCTAAGCGCCTGCTCGCGTCAGCCGCGCGTAGCTGACCGCGGCGGCGAAGAACCCGAGGCTGAGCGCCACCTCGGCCAGCGCCAGCGTGCGCCCGGCGCCGGTCTCCGCCCAGGCGCGGGTCGCGCCTTCGGCGAGGTAGGCCAATACCAAGAGGCTGGACCACTGGTAGGTGTATCTCCTTCCAGCCAACACTCCTCCAAGCGGCAGCGCCAAGGGCAGCGCCTTCAGGGCGACGAGCGAGCCGCCCGGCCGGAGCGGCGCGAGCCACAGCTCCCACGCGAGGCAAAGCGCGGCGAGCGCGACGAGCGACGCGCCGGCGATCAGCCGAAGCGCACGCAATGGATCGGCGGCAGGTGCTGAGAAAGGCAGCGCCACGAATCACCCTGGTCCTCCGAGAGCCAAAGGCCTCCGGTGGTCGAGCCGAAGGCGAGGCGCTCGCCGCTCGCGTCGACGTCGAGGCCGTGGCGATAGACCAGGTCGTACGCGTTCTCCGGCAGTCCTTTGCGGAGCACGGCGAACGACTTGCCGCCATCGCGGGTGCGCGCCACCACCAGCTTCGCATCGACCGGGACGCGGCATTCGTCCTTCACCGCCGGCACGAACCAGGCGGTATCGGGGTTTTTCGGATGCACCGCGACCGCGAAGCCGAACTTCGACGGCGCGATCGCGCTGATCTCCGCGAAGCGCGCCGCGCCGTCGACCGAGCGGAATACGCCGTTATGGTGCTGCGCCCAGAACACGTCGGGTTGCGAGGCGCACTGCGCGAGCCGGTGCACATCCTGGATGTTGGGGTTGTCGCGTTGCTCGGGCGGCATGAATTCGGCATACATGCCCTTGCCGGCGAGCTGCCAGCTCGCGCCGCCGTCGGCGCTTCGCCACGTGCCGCCGCACGAGATGGCGATGGTGATCTGCTTGCCGTTGAGACAGACCGAATGGATGCCGGGCTGGTCGTAGCCGCCGCCGAACCATTCGGCCCGTTCCTTGCGGTCCCAGAGCGAGCGCACCAATGTCCAGCTCGCGCCCCGGTCGTTGGAATGGAACAGGCCGCCGGGGATCGTGCCGGCCCACAGGTCCTGGCCCGCGCCTTCGAGCGTCCAGATCTGCACCAGCTTCCACGGCACCTTGTCGTCGGTACCTTCAGGAGGAGATGCGGGCTTCGGCGGATACGCCGGCGCCGCGACCTCGGTCCAGCTGTCGCCGCGGTTGTCCGAGCGGTGGAGCTTGACGCCGAAATGGCCCAGGTTCAGCGCGGCGTAGATGGACGCGCCCTGCGCCAGCACGGCGCTCACGGGATCGCCGAGGAAATGCGGTCTGCCGATCGCCCGGCGCCCCTCGTCGATGATGAACAGCCCCTTCCTCGTGCCTACGTAGAGCGGCATGCTCAGCCTCCAGTCAACGCCTGCATTACATGGATCGCGCTTTCGCCGCGCACCGCGTCGCCGAGGCCCGCGCGCCGGCCGTCGACGAAGATGAAGACGTGCTTGCGCAGCTCGCCCTGCTCGTCGAGCACGTAGCCGCGCACTTGCGGCTGCGCGCGGAACACCGCCTCGAGCGCGGCGGCGACGGTGCCGCCGCTCACGTCCGACTCGGTGGCGCGAACGTGGCGCTGCAGGTGGGAGGTGAAGACGACGCGCGGCATGGCGAGCCGGTATGATAAAAGGATTGATGCGACAGCAGTTGCGCGCCGCCTGGGAGTTCTTCCTCGCGCTGGTGACGCGCTTCCGCGAGGAGCGCGTCACCCAGACGTCCGGCAGCCTGACCTACACCACGCTGCTCTCGCTCGTGCCGCTCTTCACCGTGGCGCTCGCCATCACCACCGCCTTCCCGGTGTTCGACGAGTGGATCGGCACGCTGCAGCTCTTCATCCTCGAGAACGTGCTGCCGGACACGCCGGCGGTCGACTCCATCGTCGAGCAGGTCAACTCCTTCTCGCAGAACGCCGCGCGCCTCACCGCGATCGGCATCGCCGGCTTCGTCGTCACTTCGGTGATGCTGATGCTCACCGTGGACAACGCGCTCAACCGCATATTCCGGGTGCAGCGGCGCCGCACCATCCTGCAGAACGTCTTCATCTACTGGGCGGTGATCACCCTCGGGCCGCTCTTCATCGGCGCCAGCCTTTCCGGCACCTACATGGCGCTGCGCCAGACGGTCTCGGCGCTGCAGTTCGACTTTCTCGCCGAGATGCTGCTCGGCCTCGTGCCGTTCCTCCTCACCTGCGGCGCGCTGATGCTGCTCTACGGCGTGGTGCCCGCGCGCCGCGTCGAGTGGCGCCACGCGCTCCTCGGCGGGCTGCTCGCCGGGATCGGCTTCGAGATCGCCAAGCGCGGCTTCGCCATCTATCTCTCCAGGGTGCCGACCTACACGCTGATCTACGGCGCCTTCGCCACCATTCCGATCTTCCTCATCTGGCTGTACCTGTCGTGGCTGGTGGTCCTCACCGGTGCCATCTTCACCGCCATGCTGCCCATGCTCCGCGCCAAGCCCGAGCGCCATCGCGTCCCGGGCGAGGACCTCGCCGACGCGCTCGGCGTGCTCGGCGCGCTGGCCAAGGCGCACCGCGAAGGCCGCGTGATCGCGCTCAACACGCTCGCGCGCCAGCAGCGCATCCTGCCCGACCGCGCGGAGCAGATCCTCGAGCGCGCGGCGGCGCTGGGCTGGGCGGCGCGCACCGAGCGCGACGGCTGGGTGCTGGCGCGCGACCCCTCGACCATCCACATCGCCGAGGTCTACCGCGCCTTCGTCTTCGACGCCGACGCCGTCGGTGTGCCGGAGACCGATCTCGGCTTATCTTTGCGCGACTATATGGAGCGCCCGGCGGAGAGCGCGCCACACCCCTTGCCCCCCGAGCAACCGAAAACCAATGACCAGCATCCCGCGCCGTGAGCGCCTCATCGTCGCCCTCGACGTCCCCACCGCCGCGCAGGCGCGCGAGCTGGTCGAGCGCATCGGGCCCGGCGCGAGCTTCTACAAGGTCGGCCTCGAGCTGTTCGTCGCCGGCGGCACCTTCGAGCTGGTGGAGTGGCTGGTGAAGCGCGGCAACAAGGTGTTCGCCGATCTCAAGATGTACGACATCCCGGAGACCGTCGGCCGCGCGGTGGCCAACCTGCGCGGGCGCGGGCTCACGTTTGCAACGGTGCACGGCAACGACTCCATGATGCGCGCGGCGGCGGCGGAGAAGGGCGAGCTGAAGATCCTCGCCGTCACCGTGCTCACCAGCCTCGACCGCGGCGACCTGGACGACCTCGGCTTCTCCGTGGACGTGGAGCGCCTCGTGCTCTCGCGAGCGCGGCGCGCGATGGAGGCGGGATGCGACGGCGTGATCTCGTCGGGCCTCGAAGCGCAGCGGCTGAAAACCGAGTTCCACGATCGCCTGCTGGTGGTGACGCCCGGGATTCGCCCGGTTGAGAACAAGCCGGTCGACGACCAGAAGCGCACCGTCGACGTGGCGCAGGCCTTCGCCAACGGCGCCGACTACATCGTGGTCGGCCGCCCGATCCGCAACGCGCCCGACCCGCGGGCGGCCGCCGAGGCGATCCAGGAGACGCTTGCGACTATTTTTGCTGCGTAGCGAGCAGCTCCGTCAGGAGCCGCTCGAGGTGCGCATGGATGGGGAGCTGCGTGCCGTGAAAGAGCACTTCGTCGCCACGTGTGACGCGGATCGTGGGGAAATTCTCGACCTCCAGGTCGCCGACCTCGTCGGCCTGGTCCTCGATGTCCACCCAGCGGAACTCGGCGCCGGGAAACTTTTCCGCGAGCGCGAGGAACCCGGGGCGGTATTCCACGCAGGTGTCGCACCACTCGGCGCAGAGGCAACGCACCACGACCATGGCTGATTCTATGCACGCCGTCGCCGGCATGGCCGGGCTCGTCGCGCTTGCCTGGGTGCTGAGCGAGGACCGCCGCCGCGTGCCGTGGCGGGCGGTGGCGGCAGGCATCGTGCTGGAGCTCGTTCTTGCTCTTGTCTTCCTAAAAATTCAATTCATAAAAACTGCGTTTCTGCGGCTGAACGACGCGCTGCTCGTCCTCGAGCGCGCGACGCAGGCCGGCACCAGCCTTGTGTTCGGCTACCTCGGCGGCGCCCCGGCGCCGTTCCCGGTGAGCGCGCCCGAGGCGACGTTCGTCCTCGCCTTTCGCGCGCTGCCGCTGGTGCTCGTGATCAGCGCGCTTTCGGCGCTGCTCTTCTACTGGCGCGTGCTGCCGGCGATCGTGCAGGCGATCTCGTGGCTCTTGCGCAAGTCGATGGGCGTGGGCGGGGTGGTGGGGCTCTCCACCGCGGCGAACGTGTTCGTCGGCATGGTGGAGGCGCCGCTTTTCGTGCGGCCGTATCTCGCGCGCGTGTCGCGCGGCGAGCTGTTCGCGATCATGGCCGCGGGCATGGCGTCGATCGCCGGCACCGTGCTTTTCCTGTACGCGAGCATCCTCGGCCCGATCCTGCCGGACGCGGTCGCGCATCTGCTCATCGCCTCCATCTTGTCCGCGCCCGCGGTCCTGGCCATCAGCTTCACGATGGTGCCGCCGCGCGGCGCTCCGACGGGCGGAGAGCTCGAGCTGCGCTCCGAGGCGAGCGGGGCGATGGACGCGATCACGCGCGGCACGCTCGACGGCGCGCAGCTGCTGCTCAATATCGTCGCGATGCTCGTGGTTTTCGTTGCCCTGGTCGCATTGGTGAACTTGGTGATTGCGCCCTACAGCCTGCAAGGCCTGCTCGGCGTGGTGCTCGCGCCGCTCGCCTGGCTCTGCGGCGTGCCGTGGGCCGAAGCCCAACCGGCGGGCGCGCTGCTCGGCACGAAGACGGTCCTGAACGAGCTGGTCGCCTATATCGATTTGTCCAAGTCCGGCCTTTCGGACCGCAGCCGGCTGCTCATGACTTACGCGCTCTGCGGCTTCGCGAACTTCGGCAGCCTCGGCATCATGATCGGCGGCCTCGGGACGATGTGCCCCGAGCGCCGCGCCGAAGTCGTCGCGCTCGGCATGAAGTCGATCGTCGCCGGAACGCTCGCGACGTGCTTCACCGCGGCGAGCGTCGCCCTGATTTTGTAGGCTTAAGGCTTCTGCTCTCGGGCTGTAGTCGCCCAACTACAGCAGGTTCACGTTTTCGAGGATATGGACTACAGACGATGGGCCCTATCGTTCTCGCCATGAGACCCGAGGTGATGACGCGGCTGCGCGAGGCGAGCGATCTCTACTCGCTGACCAAGGACGTGCTTGGGCTATGCCACCCCTACGGTCCGATCCACAGCATCAAGCTGGTGCACAACCGCGGCGCGGCGCGTGTCGTGTGCTTCATCGAGCTGGAGTCGCTGAAGCAGCAGCCGGCGCTCGTGCGCGCGCTCGGCGCCAAGGTCATCAACGGCTCGGCCTGCCTGGACATACCCGTGAGCGAGGACTTCGAAGGCGGCGACTACAAGATCGCGGCGATGCCCCTGCATCGGCTGCGGCGTGAGGTAGCGGCCCCACAGGCGACGAACTAGCGCAAGTTCCCCCCTTGCATACGCACCTCCCTCCCTTCGTGCGTATGTAGGCATACGACCCCGGCTCCCCTACCGGGGTCTTTTTTTATGCGCGTCCTTTTCGTCACGCCGGAGTGCGCGCCCCTGACCAAGACAGGGGGCCTCGGCGACGTCAGCGCGGCGCTGCCGGCCGCGCTGCGCGCGCAGGGCAACGACGTGCGCACGCTGCTGCCGGCCTACCGCAACGTGATACCGGAGAGCGCCAGGGAGGTCGCGAAGCTCACGCTCCTCGCGATGCAAGCCAGGCTGCTCGAGGCGGGCGAATGCCTGCTGCTCGACTGCCCGCCGCTCTATGACCGGCCCGGCAATCCCTACCAGGACGAGCATGGCGCCGATTGGCAGGACAACGCGCTGCGCTTCGGCGTCCTCTCGCGCGCCGCCGCGCTCATCGCAGCCGCGGCTTCGCCGCTCGAATGGCGGCCCGAGATCGTCCATTGCAACGACTGGCCGACCGCGCTCACGCCGGTCTACATGCACTTCGAGAGCGGCCGCGCCGGCAGCGTGATGACGGTGCACAACCTGGCTTTCCAGGGTCTCTTCGATGCCGGTCTGCTGGCCCAGCTCGAGCTGCCGCGCGCCACGTTCGCGGTCGAGGGCCTCGAGTTTTATGGACGGCTCTCGTTCCTCAAGGGCGGACTGGTCTATTCGGACGCCATCACCACCGTGAGCCCGACCTATGCCCGCGAGATCCAGACCGAAGAGCTCGGCTGCGGCCTCGACGGCGTGCTGCGCGAGCGCCGCGAGCGGCTGCGCGGCATCCTGAACGGCATCGACGCAGAGAGCTGGAACCCGATGAGCGATCCGCGCATCGCCGAGCGCTACTCGTGGACCAGCCTCGAGAAGAAGGCGGCGAACAAACTGGCGCTGCAGCGGCGCCTGAACCTCGCGGAAGACGCAGCGGCGCCCTTGCTCGGCGCGGTGTGCCGCTTCACGCACCAGAAGGGCGTGGATCTCGTCGCCGGCGCGGCGGACGAGCTCGTCGCGATGGGCGCGCAGCTCTGCGTGCTCGGCCGCGGCGAGCGGGAGCTCGAGGCGGCGCTCGCCGCGGCCGCGGCGCGCCATCCGGACAGGGCGGCGGTCGCCATCGGCTTCAACGAGGACCTCGCGCACCTCATCGAGGCGGGCGCGGACCTGTTCCTCATGCCCTCGCGCTTCGAGCCCTGCGGCCTGAACCAGATGTACAGCCAGCGCTATGGCACGCCGCCGGTGGCGCGCGCGACGGGCGGGCTGGTCGACAGCATCGTCGACGGCGAGACGGGGTTTCTCTTCGAGCGCGCCGAAAGCGGCGCTCTGGTGGCGGCGGTGAAGCGGGCGCTACTCGTCTACGGCGACGCGCGGCGCTGGCGCGAGATGCAGCGCCGCTGCATGACGCGCGACCTCAGCTGGGCTGCACCCGCTCGTCAGTATGCCGATCTCTACGCGCGGCATGCCAGAGCGCCGGCGTCGTGATGCCGGAATCCTCTGCTTCCCACGCGCGCATCCGCTCGAGCATCACGGCGTCGTATTCGCCGCGGATCGGCCAGCGGCTGTTCCACAGGTTGAAGCGCGGCCGGGTGCCCATCGCGTCCTGCTGCGCGGCGGCGAGCGCCGAGAGGGTGCCGACGTCGCGCCAGTAGGCGCGCTCCTCGTAGTCCTGCACGCCGGGAACGCGGTTCTCGGCAAAATCATAGGCATACACGCGCTCGCGCGCGCAGATGTGCGGCAGCACGTCGCGGCCGAAGTCGGTCTCGCCGCGCTCGCGCGCCTCGAGCAGCACGCGCTCCAGCACTTCCGGCGCGAAGAGGTAGTTGCCCATCGAGGCATAGGCCAGGCGCGGATTGCCCGGGATGGTGGGCGGTGCTTTTGGCTTCTCGTGGAACTCGACGACGCGCCCGTCGGCGCCCGCGTTCAGCACGCCGAAGCTGCGCGCCTTGTCCACCGGCACGCCGAGCGCAGAGACGGAGACGCCCGCCTCGCGGCCGAGATGGAAGTCGACCATCTGCCGCACGTCCATCCGGTAGACATGGTCGGCGGCGAAGACCGCGACCATGTCGGGCGAGTGCGCCTGCAGCACGTCGAGGTACTGGTAGACCGCGTCGGCGGTGCCCTTGAACTGGCCCGCCAGCGTGTTGGACCGCGGCAGCAGCACCTTGATGGCTCCTTCGGACTGGTGGAACCACGGCGCCCACGCCTTCTGCACGTGCTTCATCAGCGACTCGGGCTTGTACTGCGCGAGCACGTAGATGGTCGAGATGTTCGAGTTCACTAGGTTCGACAGCACGAAGTCGCAGATCCGATAGCCGTTCGCGAAAGGAAGCGCCGGCTTTGCATGCTCGGCCGTCAGCGGATAGAGCCTGGTCCCTTCACCACCGGCGAGGACAAGAGCGACGATTTTCATTCTGCTTGCGCCTTTGCGAGAGTTCTTTCGGGGGATGCCGATGGATCATATGGACCCGTAGCAGTCCAAACTATCGGGCGGACAAGGTTCCGTCTGTAACAACGACGTCACCTCAGGTAGTCGGATCGCGACAGGAAATTCACGCCACGGCGATATCCCGCGTTCACCGTGCGCCCTACCATCGTTTCATCCTGCGGGCCGCGCCGTGACCCTCCCCCAACGATCGCTACCGCTCTCCTTCGCCACCGTCGCGACCGCGACCCTCCTTACGCTCGCCGCGGACGTCGCCTACGCGCCGGAAGGTGGCGACGAGGCGATGGCGAGCTGCGTGCCGGAGGAAACGTTTGCCGCGGTGCCGCGCGATCCGGGGGAGGCGATCCTGGTCAAGCACCTGTCCCGGCGGTTTCTCATTGCCGCAGAGGCCACGGAGCGGATGGTGGGGGCGGCCTATCGCGCCGCGCGTGACGTCGGACTCGATCCGCTCCTGGTGCTGGCTGTCATCTCGGTCGAGTCGCGCTTCAACCCCATCGCCGAGAGTGTCATGGGCGCCAAGGGCCTGATGCAGATCATCCCGAAGTACCACCAGGCGAAGGTGTCGGCGCTCGGCGCCGAGGACGCCCTTTGGGATCCGGAAAACAATATCGAAGCGGGCACGCGCATTCTGCAGGAGTACGTCTACCGCACGGGCACGCTGGAGGCGGGCCTGCAGTTCTACAACGGCGCCAACTCGGACAGCCGGGCGCAGTATGCCCAGCGCGTGATGGCCGAGCGCGAGCGCCTGCTCGAGGTCCTGCGGAGCGGGAGCACGCTCGCCAGTGTCGCGATGCACGGCGGCTGACATGCTCCGTGCCCTGCTTCTTTGCCTGGCGCTCGCGGCACCGGCGATCGCGCAGCCGGGGCCTGCCCTCGCGCAGGCGGGGGTGACGCCGGAGGACCTGGCCGAGATCCGCGCGGTCATCCACCGCCAGATAGAGGCTTTCCGGCGCGACGACGCGCGCGAGGCCTTCGCGCCCGTCTCGCCCGGCGTGCAGGAGACCTTCGGCACGCCCGAGCGCTTCCTCGACACCGTGCGCGTCTCCTATCGCGCCGTGTACCGGCCGGCGACGGTCGCGTTCCTCGGCCTGACCGTCGTGGGCCACGACGTCGTGCAGCAGGTGCAACTCACCGACCGCTCGGGCGCCGTGTGGCTTGCGTACTACGGCATGCAGCGGCAGCCCGACGGCAGCTGGCGCACGAACGGTTGCCATCTGGTGCAGCCGGCCAGGACCATTCCGACGTAAGCTACTCGCCTCCGGTGGAGGCGCCCGCACGATCCGTCGTCGCTCCGAGCACCGTCTGGCGCGGCCGCGCGTATCCGCTCGGCGCGACCTGGGACGGCGCCGGGGTCAACTTCGCCCTCTTCTCCAAGCACGCCGAGCGCGTCGAGCTGTGCCTGTTCGATCCCCGCGGCCGCCGCGAGATCGAGCGCGTCGAGCTGCGCGAGCGCACCGACTTCGCCTGGCACTGCTACCTGCCCGACGCGCGCCCGGGCCTGCTCTACGCCTACCGCGTGCAGGGCCCGCCGGACGGGCCGCACCGCTTCGATCCGACGAAGCTGCTCCTCGATCCCTACGCGAAGCAGATCGTCGGCAAGATCGGCGCCGGCCTGGGCCGTAGCCAGGTCGTCGATCCCGCGTTCAGCTGGGGCGACGACCGCGCGCCGCGCACGCCGTGGCAGGACACCGTCATCTACGAGCTGCACGTCAAGGGCTTCACCCAACGCCAGCCCGACGTGCCCGAGCAGTTGCGCGGCACCTATGCGGGCCTGGCGAGCCTGCCGGTGATCGAGTACCTGAAGCGCCTCGGCGTGACCGCGGTCGAGCTGCTGCCGGTGCACGCCTTCGTCGACGAGCGGCGCCTGGTGCAGAGCGGGCTGCGCAACTACTGGGGCTACAACTCGATCGGCTACTTCGCCCCCGAGATGCGCTACTCGGCCACCGGCACGCTCGGCGAGTTCAAGACCATGGTGAAGGCGCTGCACGCCGCCGGGCTCGAGGTCATCCTCGACGTGGTCTACAACCATACGGGCGAGGGCGACCACACCGGGCCGACGCTCAGCTTCCGCGGCCTGGACAACTCGATCTACTACCGCCTCGACCCGTCCAACCCGCGGCGCTACCTCAACTTCACCGGCACCGGCAACAGCTTCAACACCAGCCACCGCGTGGTGCTGGCGCTCGTCATGGACAGCCTGCGCTACTGGGTGCAGGAGATGCACGTCGACGGCTTCCGCTTCGACCTCGCGCCGACGCTCGCGCGCAACAGCCAGCAGCAGTTCGACCGCAACGGCGCCTTCCTCTCCGCGATCCGCCAGGACCCGGTGCTCTCGCGCGTCAAGCTCATCGCCGAGCCGTGGGACCTCGGCGAGGGCGGCTACCAGCTCGGCAACTTCCCGCCGGGCTGGGTCGAGTGGAACGACAAGTACCGCGATGCCGTTCGCGCTTTTTGGAAGGGAGAGAAGGGAATGATCGGCGAGCTGGCGTCCCGCCTCACCGGCTCGAGCGACATTTTCCAGCGCGCCGGGCGCAGCCCGCGCTCGAGCGTCAACTTAATCACCACGCACGACGGCTTCACGCTGCAGGACCTGGTGAGCTACGAGAAGAAGCACAACGAGGCGAACCTCGAAGGCAACCGCGACGGCGGCGACAACAACCGCAGCGCGAACTACGGCGTGGAGGGACCGACCGACGACCCCGCCATCCTCGCCGTGCGCGCGCGCCAGAAGCGCAACTTCCTCGCCACGCTCGCCTTCTCGCAGGGGCCGCCGATGCTAACCGCGGGCGACGAGCTCGGCCGCACGCAGCGCGGCAACAACAACGCCTACTGCCAGGACAACGAGCTCTCGTGGCTCGACTGGGAAGGCGCCGACACGGAGCTGCAGGCCTTCGTCCGCGATCTCATCGCGCTGCGCAAGCGCCATCCCGGCTTCCGCCGCCGCAGCTACCCGAAGCCCGAGGACGTCACCTGGCTCGCGCCGCGCGGCGCGCCGATGTCGCAGGAGGACTGGACCAACCCCGCACTGCACGCGCTCGGCCTGCTTCTCCTCGGCAAGCAGCTCGCCGAGAGGGACGACCGCGGCGTGCCGGTCGAGGACGACGACCTGCTGCTGCTCATGAACGCCGGCGAATCGGCCATCGAGTTCACCCTGCCGGGCGCGGGATGGCAACTCCTGCTCGACACCGCGGCTCCGGGCCGGGGCGTCGCGAATCCGTACTACCTCCAGCCGCGGACGCTCGCGCTGCTCGTTAAACCCCGGTAACCGAAACGTTCTCCTGCCGACCCCCTGTAAAGGGGGTCGTGAGCCGAAGGCGAGCGGGGGGTTGGATTTTTTCTAGAGCCAGGTGCTCAGCCCCATCTCGAAGGGATGGGTGAGGAGATCGTGCCTGGGATATACGCGGATGCGGTAATCGAGGCGCCCCGCGAGGCCGGGTTTCAGGTCGATACGGTAGCGCTGCTCTCCGGGCTCGGCCTGGCCGGCCGGCGCGAGCTCGTGGCTGTGCGATAGCGGCGCCGCCTCGCGCAGCGCGCGCGACAGCAGGAGCTCCACCACCACGTCGCCCGGCGCGAGGCCATTCAGCTTCACCGCGATTTCGACCGCCACCGTCTCGCCGAACTGGATGCGCGCGGGCGGCGTGTCGAGCCGGCTGAGCGCCACGCCCGGCCAGGCCGCGCGCACCCGCGCCTTCCACGCGGCAATGGTCTTCGCCGCCTCGTAGCCGTTCTGGGCGTAGCGCTGGCCCTGCCGCGCCGCCGGCAGGTAGAACTTGGACACGTACTCGCCGAGCATGCGCGAGGCGTCGTAGCGCGGCAGGAGCGAGGCCATCGAGCGCTTCGCCATGCGGACCCACTCGGCCGAGTAGCCGCCTTCGGCGCGCTTGTAGTAGGTCGGGATCACGCTGTCCTGCAGCAGCTCGTAGAGCGTGCGCGCTTCCTCGCGGTCGCGCCGGTGCTGGTCGAGCTGCGGGCTGGCCGGCTTGATCGCCCAGCCGTTCTGGCCGTCGTAGCCCTCGTCCCACCAGCCATCCAAGATGGAGAGGTTGATGACGCCGTTCATCCCCGCCTTCATCCCCGATGTGCCCGATGCCTCCAGCGGGTGCACGGGATTGTTGAGCCATACGTCCACGCCGGACACGAGGCGCCGCGCGATGTGCAGGTCGTAGCCCTCGATGAAGAGCAGCCTTCCCTGGAACTCCTCCTGTCCCGACATGTGCACGAGCGTGCGGATCAGCTCCTGGCCCGGCTCGTCGGCCGGATGCGCCTTGCCGGCGAAGAGGAAGACCACCGGGCGATCCTTGTCGCCGACGATCCGGCGGAAATTGTCCAGGTCGTTGAACAGCAGCGTCGCCCGCTTATAGGTGGCAAACCGCCGTCCGAAGCCGATGGTGAGCGTGTTCGGCTTCGCCGGATCGCAGTAGCGCAGCAGCCGCTCGAGGTGCGACTCGCTGCCGTGGTTGCGCAGGTGCTGGCGCGAGATGCGATGGCGCAGCATGTGCAGCATGCGCGCCTTGATGTCCTGGCGCACGCTCCAGAAGATGTGGTCGGGGATGTCGCGGATCTTTTCCCATATCCCGGGATGCCCGAGGCGGTGCATCCAGCCTACGCCGAGGAAGCGGTCGAGCACCTCGCTCCACTCGGGCGCGAGGAAGGTGGTGACGTGCACGCCGTTCGTGACGTAGCCGACGGGGTTTTCCTCCGGCGTCACCTGCGGCCAGAAATCCTTCAGCAGGCGCTGCGAAACGCCGCCGTGGATGCGCGACACGCCGTTGATGTAGCGCGCGCCGCGGAGGGCGAGCGCGGTCATGTTGAAGTCGCCGCCGGCGGGCGGGCGCGCCAGCGCCGCGAGCTTGTCCGGCGCGCTGGAGAGCTCGCCGAACGTGCTCTTCAGGTACGGCGTGACCGTGGCGTCGTTGAACTGGTCGTGCCCGGCGGGCACCGGCGTGTGCGTGGTGAACACCGTGTTCGCCCCCACCGCCTCGAGCGCGGCGTCCATCGTCAGGCCCTCGGCGACGAGGCTGCGCACGCGCTCGAGGATCATGAACGCGGCGTGGCCCTCGTTGATGTGCCACATGCTCGGCTTGAGTTCCATCGCCACGAGCGCCCGCACGCCCGCGACGCCCAGCACGAGCTCCTGCTCGAGGCGCGTCGTGCGGTCGCCGCCGTAGAGGCGATGCGCGATGGCGCGGTCGCGCTCGTTGTTCTCCGGCACGTCGGTGTCGAGGAGGAAGAGCCGCACGTGGCCGATGCGCGCCTGCCACACCTTGACCGTGAGCTTGCGTCCCGGGAAGGCGAGCTCGACGGTGAGGTCGCGCCCCGCCTTCTGCACCGGCTCGATCGGCAGGTCGGCGAATTCCGAGTCGTGGTACTCGGCGCGCTGGCGGCCCTCGGCGTCGATCGTCTGCACGAAGTAGCCCTGCCGGTAGAGGAGCCCGACGCCGACGAAGGGAAGCTGGAAGTCGCTCGCCGCCTTGCAATGGTCGCCGGCGAGGATGCCCAGGCCCCCGGAGTAGAGCGGCAGGCTCTCGTGCACGCCGAACTCGGCGCAGAAATAGGCGAGCAGCTCGCCGGCCTTGATGCCGGCCGAGCTCTGCCGGAACGGCGCATCGGCCTGGTACGCGTCGAACGCCGCGAGCACGCGCTGCAGGCTGTCCAGGAACGCGGGATCGCTGGCGGCATCGATCAGCCGCTGCTCGTCGATCCGCTTCAGCATCGCCTTCGGGTTGTGCCCGACGGCGTCCCACAGCGCGGGATTCAGCCGCGCGAAGATCGCGCGCGTCGCGCGGTCCCAGCTGTACCAGAGGTTGCCCGCGAGCTCCTCCAGCCGCGCGAGGCGCTTGGGCAACTTCGGATTGACTTCGAGCTGGTAGCGGGTCCCGGGCTGCATTGACGTCTACAAGCGACAGCTATTGCTGCGGTTCACTACTTACGCTGCCGCAAAGCGGCGGATTCTACACAAGCCAAGTTGCGTGGCTAGCGCCCTGCCTGACGCAAGTCACATGCCGCGCGTGGAGCGAAACCGCCAGAGCACGAAGTACCACACGCCGAAGAAGACCACGAACCAGGTCGAGAATGTCCCGAGCGCGATTGCCCAGCCGACGGCCTCGGGGCCGCCCTCGGGCGCCAGCGCGCGGATAAACGCATCGGGCGCGAATTCGAGGATCGCCTGGCCGAGCGGGTAGCCGACCAGCACGAAGGCGCGACCGATGGGCGGGATTGGAAACACCACCAACAACGTAAAGATGAGCGCAACCATAAGCGCCGCCGCCGCTGCTGCGATCGCCATGCGCCCTGACGTGCTCAAACTGCTCGCCTGCGTGACCAGCCGGGTTGGCGGCGTTTCACTTGTCGGCGATCTCGGGCATGACCGAGCTGTCGCACTTCACGTAGCTCGTGTCCCTGCCGCTGGTTTCGCGCACCAGGATCTCCTCGGCGCTCAGGACCGCGTATGACGGGTCGCCCTGCACGGTGGTCGCCGGCCGGTGCGTTCCCGAATCGAAGCAGCCGGCCGGCCCGCAGAGCGATACGGAATAGAGGCCGGGCTTCGCCGCCGGCTTGAGCTGGATGCCGTAGAGCTGCTCGCAGTTCGCCTTCCAGAAGCCGGTGAAGTCGACGTGCTCGCCCCTGGCGAGCGGCCGCGATCCCTGGTCGCTCGCGGCGCGCGCGAGCGCTGCGCGCTCCGCCGTCTCCGGGTGCGTCGAGATGAAGGATGGAATGCCGGGACCGCGGCGCCCGATGGCCTCGAGCCGCACGAGGATGCGCGCGAAGTACGCCGGATCGATCTGCGCACTCTTCATCGCCTGCACGGCGAACGCATCGGCTTCGCGCTCGTTGTCGCGCGAGTAGTGCGTCTGCAGCAGGAGCGCGGGCGCCGCTGCCGCAAGCGACGTCGTGGAGGCGATGTCCCCCGTCACCCCGGCGATGATCAGCGCGGTCGCCGAGCCCTCGAGCAGCCGGCGCAGCGTATGGCGGCCGCGCACGTGCCCGAGCTCGTGCGCGAGCACGCCCAGGATTTCGTCATCGGTCTTCGCCAGGTCGACGAGCCCGTCGGTGAGGACGATGATGCCGGCGGGCAGCGCGAACGCGTTGGCGCCCAGGTAGGTGTGCCGGAACTCGAGCCGGTAAGGCGAGGTGTTGCCTGCCTTTGCCGCGAGATCGGCGAATTTGTCGCGCAGCGCCGCCTGCCGGCTCGCGGGGAGCTGGGAGGGCTGCATGAGGCGCTCGTCCAGCGACTGCAGCGTCTGGCGGCCGAGCGTCGCTTCGGCTTCGACCGGCATGTGCTCCGCGATGCGCTCGACCGCAGCGGGCACGCCGCGGTCGATGAGGAGCCAGAGCATCGCGACGACCAGGAGCACGGCGGCGGCGGCGTAGTGCGGCCGCGACTCCCAGCGATGCAGCAGCTTCTCGTAGCGCTTGTCGCGCGTGATGCGGTCGATTGCCGCGTTGTCGTTCGTCACGCAGGCGCCGCCGCCCGGCAGGTAGAGCCAGCGCGGCGTATCGCCGATGCGCAGCGAGCGGCGCACGAGCCGCGCGTCGAACTCGAGGCCGACGTCGGCGCCCACCACCTTGATCCTGCCGCCGCTGGCGAGCAGCGTCACCGGGTGGCGCGCCGAGGTCTTGCCGTCGAAGTAGACCGCCTGGATGACGCTCATACGCCGACGTCCACGTTGAAGAAGTCGCCGAGCTCCTGGCTTGCGGCGCCGACCGGCGCTAGGTTCGGATTGCCGGCGTACACGGGGGTGCCGGCGACGATCATCGAAAAGTTGTCGAGCCGGTAGCGCAGCGTGCGCACGACCGCCCATGGAATCAGCATGCCCGCCGTGCCGGCGATGGCGAACAAGTTGCCGAAATAGAGCTTGATCAGGCTCCACGCCGAGAGCGTGGACGCGAATCGCACGCCTTCGCCCTGCACGTGGCTCCAGAAGAGGTTCGCCGTGCGCGCCTGCGCGTACGCGTAGGCGATGGCGTAGCCGGCGTAAATCGGCACGAACGGCAGCACCCACATGAGCCAGCCGAGCGACTGCGGCAGGTTGATGCCCCCCCGCATCTGCAGATAGACGAGGTAGCCGCTCAGCGCGGCTCCCGGCACGGCGAACGCCAGCGCCATGAGCCCCGCGAGGATGTAGATGCCGTAGAAGGAGCGCGCCGGCAGCTCGCAGCGAAAGCCGCTCGTGCCGAATGCGTGGTGCGAAGCGACGAACGCCTTTTGCCGCGCCACGAACCAGGGCAGCGCGAGTCCCGCGGTCAGCACCACGACGATCCCCATGCCGAGATAGACGCGAGCGGCCTGTCGAGGCGTCGCGTCGAAGTTGAAACGCAGTCCGCGATAGGCGGAATTGCGCGCATTGAACGACAACGCCTTGACCAGGAGCCAGGGCAGCGCCAGCGCGCCAATCCCCCAGAAGGCGAACTGCGAAGGCGGGTACAGCTCACCCGCCAGGGCGTAGGCGACGAAGATCGCCACCGCCACGATGCGGCCGCGCAGCACGGCCTTCGGGCTGGCGAAGTAATCGAACGACTCGCCGTCCAGGCGCGTGCAGCCGTAGAGGTAGCGGCGCTTGCGCACCTTCGCCCAGGCCGAGTAGATGCCGAGCGTGACCAGCGTGAAAAAGAGATTGACGATCCAGACGCGGAAGTACTCCGACGCCGTGCCGGTGAACTCCGGCCGCACCGCGCGCTCGCCGGCTGCGACGGCCGCGGCACCCCCTTGCACTGCCCCCATGGATCCCGCCCCTTCTTGTCGGCCGCGAGGTCGTGCACGCGCGCCCCGCGCCTTTTTATCTGCGCGCGACCATTATCTTCCAGGAAGAATCGTGCTGCAGCGGACTTGTGCCTACTGCCTGATGTAGAGGACGGTATTTATCGTCACACGGCCGTCATGGGGCGGGGCGGTCGCGATGGTTTCGACCTCCTGGCCGCCGCCCATCCGGATGTGGAGCTGGTTGCCCTGGACGGCATAGCGCCCCGAGTTCACCGGATCGGCGCGCCTCGCGGCTTCAAAATCAAAACGGCCGGTGTCGCCTCCCGGGAGGCTGATCTCATCGTAGGCGCGGTACACCCGCCCATCGGCGGAGAACAGGTAGTAGTGCAGCGCCATCACATGCGAGCCATAGCCCGCGGGCCGATTGAGATTCACGATGTACTTGGGCTTCGTGCCCATGTAGAGCCCGGCGATGGCGCGGCCCTGCGGTCCGACCGCGGCCATCTTCGGCGGAGCCGCGCCTGCCTCCACGCGCAGCGTCGCCGCCATCGCATTGAGCGCCGGCAGCGCGCGTTGCCACGTCGCCATGTTGTTGGCCGAGGCATCGACGAGCGCGGCGGCGTTGCCGGAGACGATCAGCATTCGCAGGCGCTGCCTCGGGATCCCCGCGACGCTTTCCGCAAAGCGCGCGCTCAGCGCCATCTGCGCGCCGGCGATCGTGATCTGCCTGAATTCCGGCGGCGCGGCGAGGTTGGTTTCGCGGTACCGCGGATCGATCCACTCGCGCAGCAGGCTCTGCCGGAAGGCCTGCTCGA
>DASQAW010000475.1:0-10779 GCA_035635495.1 Burkholderiales bacterium | reverse complement strand
TGCGCGACCCGGTGATGTACCGCATCCGCCACGCGCACCATCACCGCACCGGCGACAAGTGGTGCATCTACCCGACTTACGACTGGGCGCACGGGACGTCCGACTGCATCGAAGGCATCACCCACTCGCTCTGCACGCTGGAGTTCGAGGACCACCGGCCGCTCTACGACTGGTTCAACGAGCGCGTCGCCGAGGCCGGCTTCTTCGAGCGGCCCCTCTCCAAGCAGATCGAATTCGCGCGCCTCAACCTGACCTACGTCGTGCTGAGCAAGCGGCTGCTGATCCAGCTGGTGGACGAGAAGCACGTCAGCGGCTGGGACGACCCGCGCATGCCCACGCTCGCCGGCGGCCGCCGTCGCGGCTACACGCCGGGCGGCTTCCGCCTGCTCGCCGACCGCGTCGGCGTGTCGAAGGCGCACCAGGTGATCGACTTCTCGATCCTCGAAGACTGCATGCGCGAGGACCTGAACGAGCTCGCGCCGCGGCGCATGGCGGTGCTCGATCCGATCAAGCTCGTGATCGACAACTACCCGGCGAGCAAGGAGGAGCACCTGCAGCTCCCCAACCATCCGCAGAAACCGGACTGGGAGAAGCGCGACGCACCTTTCTCGCGCGAGCTCTGGATCGAGCGCGAGGATTTCCAGCAGCAACCTGAAAAGGGCTATTTCCGCCTGTTTCCGGGCAACGACGTGCGGCTGCGCTTCGGCTACGTCGTGAAGTGCATCGGCATGAAGGACGGGGTCGTGCACTGCACCTACTACCCTGACTCGAAGTCCGGTACGCCCGGGGCGGACAAGTACAAGGTGAAGGGCAACATCCACTGGGTGAGCGCGCGCCACGCCTATGAGGCGGAGGTGCGCCTGTACGACCGCCTGTTCAAAGTCCCCGAGCCCGGCGCGGAGCACGATTTCCTGCTGGATCTAAACCCCGAGTCGATGAAGGTGGTGCAGGCCCAGCTCGAGCCTTCGCTGCGTAACGCCAAGCCCGAGCAGAGTTTCCAGTTCGAGCGCCACGGCTACTTCATCCGTGACCTCGCCGGCGGCGCTTTCAACCGCACGGTGACGCTCCGCGACTCCTGGAAGTAGTTCCGTACCAAGTACGCAATTTTTCAAAAGGAATCGGCGATCACTATTCCGGACGCCGGCGATCCTGCGGGCCGACCGAGTTATTCGCTGACAAGAAATACTTCCTTGGCCGGCGACGGTGATCTGATTACGCTGCTCGCATGGAATTCCGCATCGGCCAGCTCAGCGCCAAGTGTCCGAAATGCGGAGCCACGCAGTTCAAGATCCCCCGCGATGAGCACTCCGGCCCGCGCATGAATTACGTCTGCGCGGAATGCGGCCAGGCGTCGCAATATTCCAAGCTCATCAGCCAGATCGGCCGCCAGGCCCTGCAGCAGCGCAAGGAGCGCCTTTCGGGCGAGCGCGCCGACCGCGCGCCAAGCGATACGCGGTCCTAGAGCTGGATCTCCCGCCGCTCGGCGGGATCTTCGTTGTCGGCCCGGTTCACCTCGTCGTGCTCGATGTTCTCGAGCGGCGGCGCCCGCTCCTTGAAGCCGTGCGGCTGCAGCAGCTCGCGCAGCGGCGTGCCGCCGTGGTAGAGCCAGACCTGGCCGTGGCGCTGGGGAATCATCCAAGCATTGTAGAAAGAGAAAAGCGGGCCCAGGGGATGGGCCCGCTTTTGTGCGTCACCCGCTTTCCGCTACTGATGTCGAGGGCGGCGTCGCGCCAGTGGTTAGACCGAAGTGTCGCCTTGCTCGAGATTATCCGATGGCGGTCGCGGCAACGACACGCAGGGATCTCGCAAGAATCGCGCCGCGACGCGCGTCAGGATTTACCCGGCCGTTCCCAAAGCGCCGTGTCGGGCATGCGGCTGGCGGCGAACGCCCCCGCGGCGGCGACGAGCGACGCGAGCAGGAACGCGCGATGGAAGGCTTGCAGGATCGCCGCGACGTCGGCTTCGCTCGCCGATTGCAGTAGCGCGCTTCGTTCGACGCCGGGAATCAGCGCGAACACCACGGCGCCGAAGAGCGCCGCGCCGGCGGCGCCGCCGGTCGAACGCGCAAGCCCGATCAGCGCCGTCACCACGCCGAGCCGCTCGCGGCCGCCGACGGTCTGGATCGTCACCTGGATGGTCGGCATCACGCCGCCGAACCCAAGCCCGCAGAGGAAGCCGAGCGCGATCATGACGCCCATGTGCGACGGCAGCACCCCGAGCAGGAAGAGCGCCACCGCCGCGCAGCTCATGCCCACGACGGGGATCCACCTCGGCCGCCCCGTGCGGCGCAGGATCTGCGCGGAGGTGACGGCGGCCGTGACCATCCCACCCGTGACGGGCACGAGCAGGAAGCCCGCGTACTGCGCGCTCACGCGGTGGCCGAGCTGCAGGTAGATGGGCAGGAAGAACACGACCGCGAAGAGACACGAGGCGAAGAGGAACGTCACCACCACCGAGAGGGCGATCGAGCGCTCGCGCAGCAGGTCGACCGGCAAGAATGGCGAGACATGGCGTCGCTCGTGCCACACGAGCGCGCCGAGGCCGCCGACGGCGGTGCCCACCAGCGCGAGGCTTTGCGCGGAGAGAAAGCTGAACCGGTGCCCCACCGACGTGAACCAGAAGAGCGCGCTCACCGCGCCGATCGCGAAGAGGATGTGGCCCGGCACGTCGGCACGCGTGTCCGCGGCGCGGTGGGCTTCGCCCCGCGGCAGCTGCACGAGCCGCCATGCCGCGAAGAACGCGAGCGGCAGGTTGGCGAAGAACAGCCATCGCCAGCTCACGTGCGAGACGACGATGCCGCCGAGCACCGGCCCGCCGATGCTCGCCGCGGTGAACACGGTGGCGAAGTAGCCCTGGAAGCGCGGCCGCTCGCGCGGCGGCACGAGCTCGCCGATCAGCGCCTGCGACAGCACCATCAGCCCGCCGCCGCCGAGCCCCTGCACCACGCGCGCCGCGACGAGCTGCGGCAGCGACTGCGCGGCGCCGCAGGCGAGCGAGCCGACGGTGAAGACGCCGAGCGCGATCAGCAGGAGGTCGCGCCGCCCGCGCAGGTCGCCGAGACGCCCGTAGACCGGGACGATGGTGGCGGACGCGAGCAGGTAGCCGACCGCGATCCAGGAAGCGTCGCGCAGGCCGCCGAGGGTCGCCGCGATCGCCGGCGTCGCGGTGGCGAGCAGCGTCTGGTCCACCGCTGCCATGAACATCGGCAGGAAGACCGCGAAGTAGAGATTGAGGAATTCCGCCCGGCTGACGTCCCTTGGCTTTTCCTTCTCAAGGGGCGCGGACGGCAGCTCAGTGGAAATCGGTGCCTGACCCCGATTTCTGGCGCTTCGCCGCCGCCTCGTCCCAGCCGACCAGCTCGACTTCCGACCGGCCGCTCGCGTCGAGCGTGCAACTGCCCGTCGTAGGTATCAGCGCGAAAGTCAGTGGTCGAAGCGTCTGAGGACCCGTCCAGCGCCAGAGTCTAGCGCCGTGTAGCGGCTGCCGTCGAATACCTCGACGCCGTTCACCCACACGCCGCGCACGCCTTCGGGGTCGCGCAGCATCCGCTGGCCGCCGCCCGGCAGGTCGTTCACCCGGCGCAGCTTCGACACGCCGACGCGGCGCGGCTCGAAGAGCAGGAGATCGGCGTGATACCCGGGCGCGATCTGGCCGCGCCTCGGGATGCGGTACTTGCGCGCGGGATCGCTGGTGAGGCGCCGCACGCCCTCCTCCAGCGTGAAGGTTTCGTTACCGCGCACCCAGTGCGCGAGGAAATGGAGGCCGTAGCCCGCGTCGCAGAAATAGATGAGGTGCGCGCCCGCGTCCGAGAGCGCGATCACGCCTGCGGGGTGCTTCAGCAACGGCGCGACGCCCGCGTCGTCGTTCTGGTAGAGCTTCGCCACGAGCTGCACGTCCAGCGGCAGGTCGAAGACGTAGTCGAGCGGGTCGTTGCCTTCGCGCCTCGCGAGCTCAGTGACCGGCACCCCGTCGCGCTCGACCTGCGACCAGTCGCCGTAGAAGAGGATGCCTTTCTTCGGGTGCTTGAAGTTGTACCGCAGCCGGTCCCTGAAGGCGATCTCGCGGTACATCTGCGCGCGGGTCGCGGGCGGCTCGGGCTTGATGCGGTCGAAAGCGTCGTGCGAGTACAGGATGTACGGCTCGCGCAGCGTGAAGTCGAACGACAGCGGCTGGCAATTGGCGTGGATGTACACCTCGTGGCCGCGCGCGAGCGCCTTTGCGCAGCGCTCGTACATCTCCTGCGCGAGGCCGGGCTGCGCGCGGTTGTACATCGTGAGCACCGTGACCATGAACGCCGGCCGCTTCGTCTCCGCCGCGAGCGATTCCATGAACTCGGGCGTCGCGCGCGAGCCGGTCGCCATGACGAAGATGCCGCGCTGCTTCTCGCCGAGCACCCCGACCAGCGCTCTCAGCTCCTCGTCGGCGGCGATCGTGGACGGCATCGGCCGCCCGCCCCAGCCGCTGTGGTTGGGCGAGAACGATGACGCGAACCCGATCGCGCCTGCATCCAGCGCCTCCGCGACCAGCTGTCTCATTTCCTGCAGCTGGGCATGCGTGGGCTCCCGCATGGTAGAGGCTGCCTCGCCCATGACCGCGTTGCGAATGGTCGAATGCTGCGCGAGCACCGCGACGTTCGCCTGCGGCCGCCGGCGCTCGAGCATGTCCAGATATTGCGGGAAGGTCTCGAAGTCCCAGCGCGTGCCGGCGAGGAGCGCTTCGACGTCCATGCCTTCGACCACCGACAGGTTGCGCAGCAGCGTCTCGCGCAAAGGCGCCGGACAGGGCGCGATGCCGAAGCCGCAGTTGCCCATGACCGCCGTGGTGACGCCGAGGGCGACCGACGGCGAGAGGGTGGCGTCCCAGGTGACCTGCGCGTCGTAGTGCGTGTGCAGGTCGATGATGCCCGGCATCAGCGCCAGGCCGCCGGCATCGACCACCCGCTGCGCCGGCTCGTCGCTCTTGCCGACGGCGACGACCCTGCCGTCCCGCACGCCGACGTCGGCAAGGAAGGATTTACCGCCGCTGCCGTCGTAGACCCGGCCACTGCGAATTAGTACATCGAGCACCCGGCGAGCGTAAGTCATAATCCGCGCAACGTTCAATAAGGGGGGACGTTGAAAGCACTTCTCGCGCTGGCGGCCTTTCTGCCGTTCGCCGTGGCCCAGGCCGCGGTGGAGGACCCTTTTCCCCGCGTCGCCGAGGCGTATCTGGTGAAGCGCGCCGGCGTCGTGATCTGGGCGGGCCACGCCGACGCCCGCCTGGCGCCGGCGAGCCTGACGAAGATGATGACCGCGCTGGTGGCGCTCGAGTCGGGGCGCCTCGACGAGATCGTGACGGTGAGCCGCGCCGCGTCGCGCGAGACCGGCAGCCGCATCGGCCTCAAGGCCGGACAGCAGCTCCGCGTGCGCGACCTCCTCGCCGCGATGGTGGTGCGTTCGGCGAACGACGCCTGCCGCGCGATCGCCGACCACTTCGGCGTCACCTTCGTGCCGCGCATGAACCAGCGGGCCCTTGCGCTCGAGCTGCGCGACACGCAGTTCGTCGATCCCTGCGGCCACGACCGCCCCGGGCAGTACTCGACCGCGACCGACCTCGCGCGCCTCGCCGAGCACGCGATGGCGCAGCCCGAGTTCGCGCGCCTCGCGCGCACCGAGCGCATCACCATCGCCACCACCGACCGCGGACGCAAGTTCTACCTCACCACCACCAACGCGCTCCTCGGCCGCTACGAAGGCGCGATCGGCGTGAAGACCGGCAGCACCGGCCGCGCCGGCAACTGCCTCGTCGCCATCGCCGAGCGCAAAGGCGTGCGCGTCGTGCTGGTACTGCTGAACGCGCACCACCGCTGGTGGCACGCGCAGGGCATGCTCGACCGCGCGTTCGAGTCCTATCCCGGGATGTAAGCTGCGGCTCTTTTCCAGGTGAAAGAATAGTGGTACATTCTTTCACATGAAAGGACGCGCCAAGCCCGCCGCCGGCGCCCAGCCGGCGCCGGACGTCGTACTGACGAAGGCAGTCCTGCGCGCGGCCGAGCTCCTGGAGCTGTCCGGCGCCGCCCTCGCGCGCACGCTGGGGGTGAGCGAAGCGAGCGTCTCGCGGCTGGTCTCGGGCGCGCGGACCATCGACCCCAGAAGCAAGGAAGGCGAGCTCGCCCTCCTCCTCGTGCGCGTCTATCGCTCGCTCGACGCCCTCGTCGGCAGCGACGCGGCGCAGCGCAAGGCCTGGCTGCACAGCGCGAATCGCGCGCTCAACAGCCGGCCCGCGGAGCTGATCGAGGGCGCCGCCGGCCTGGTCACCGTGGTCGCCTACCTCGACGCGATGCGCGCGCCGGCCTGACGCTCTCGTGAGTGGAGCGGCCTGGAAGCCCGCCTGGTTCTCGGCGGGTGTTCGCAACAAGACGGCAAATCTCTGGCGCGGCGTCGAAGCCCAGCACGTCGTCTCGACGATGCGCCTCGCCGACAACGCCGCCGAGCAGCGCGTGCTGGAGGAGCTGCTCGAGGCGAGCAAGCCGGCGCTGCCCGCCAACGCCGCCGGACGGCACTACCTGGTCTTCACGCCCTTCCGTTATCTGTCGCCAGTCGCCACGCGCTTCCGCCGCGCGCACCACCCCGGCGTCTGGTACGGCGCCGAGGAGCTCGGCACCGCGTGCGGCGAGCTCGCGTACTGGAAGTGGCGTTTCCTCATGGACAGCGACGGCCTGCGCGAGAGCGCGCTGCATACCGAGCACACGTTCTTCCGCGCGAAGGTGCGCGGCCGCTGCGCCGACCTGACCGCGGCGCCGTGGAAGGCGGCCACTTCCGCGTGGACGCACTGGAGCGACTACGGCCAGTGCCAGGCCTTCGCCATCGAGGCCCGCGAGCACGACCTCGCGTGGATCCGCTACCACGCGGTGCGCGTGCCCGACGGCATCTGCGGCGCGGTCCTCAAGCCCGAGGCGCTCGCCCTGGCGGAGCCCTTCGAGCAGCAGACCTGGGCCTGCAAGACGACGGCCGAGGGCGCGTGGCTGCAACGCGCGGGCGGCGGGCGGATGGACTTCTCCGCCGCCCGGTGGAAATGAGCCGCTAGCGCGTAAGCCAGCCGCGCGCGCGCACCGTCAGCGCGGCGTACGGGAAGATCCAGGTCTGCTTCGCGTTTCATGATCCGATGCTAGGCGGAAACAGTTCTATCATCGCGCTCAAAGGAGCACCGTCATGTCGCACCAGCACGACGACGCCGCACCGAAATGGAAGCTCGACGGCGTGCGCGTCGTCAAGAGCACCGAGCTCGACATCAACACGGCGCAGACGTCGGGCATGAACCGCGCGGCCGCGATCACCTATGCACGCACCGGGGCCGAGAAGCTCTGGGCGGGCACCGTGGTGATCCACGCCAAGGCCAAGACCGGCGCGCACCACCACGGCCACGTCGAGAGCGTGATCTACGTGGTGAAAGGCAAGGCGCGCATGCGCTGGGGCGAGAAGCTCGAGTTCATGGCCGAGGCCGGCCCCGGCGACTTCATCTACGTGCCGCCCTACGTGCCACACCAGGAGATCAACGCGAGCGACACCGAGGCGCTCTCCTGCGTCATTTGCCGCAGCGGCCAGGAGCCGGTGGTGGTAAACCTCGACCTGCCGGTCGTCGAGAAGCCCGAAGAGGTGCACTGGGCCGACGATCTGCATCCGAGCCCGAAACGGTGAGGCCTTGCGCCCTGAAAAGAAGAAGAAGCCGCTCGCCGCGTGCGAAGTCTGCCACGCGCTGAGCAACGAGCATCACGACCTGAATCACCGCTGCAACGCGGTGGTGTCGGGGCGCCGCTGCTACGGCATCTTCAAGAGCGCGCTCACCTACCTCTGGGATGCTTGCGAAGGCTGCGAGGCGAGGGGCATGGTCGGCACCCAGGTGTGCACCGAGTGCAAGGGCTTCGGCTGGAAGATGTACGGCTAGCAATAGCCGATAATTTCCGCATGACCGACAAGGAACGCAGTCGCGAACCGACCAAGGCCTACCACAACACCGGCTTTCTCAACAGCAAGGACGCGCGCGTGCTGCGCATGCTCTCGGAGTACCTCGAGCCGAAGAGCCGCTTCGACCGCCACCGCGTGGAGGACACGGTCGTCTTCATGGGCTCCGCGCGCATCAAGTCGCGCGAGGAAGCCGAGCACCTCGTGCGCGAGGCGGAAGCTTCCGGCCGCGACGTGGAGAACGCACGCATGGCGCTCACCATGTCCGCCTACTACGAGGCCGCGCGCGAGCTCGCGGCGCGCCTCACGCGCTGGTCGAAGGAGCTCGGCGAGAAGGAGCGCCGCTTCGTCGTCTGCACCGGCGGCGGTCCCGGCATCATGGAGGCGGCGAACCGCGGCGCCTCGGAGGCGCACGGCATGAACGTCGGCCTCACCATCTCGATCCCCGCGCCGGAGTTCGACAACCCTTACGTCACGCGCGAGCTCTCGTTCCACTTCCACTACTTCTTCATGCGCAAGTTCTGGTTCGCCTACCTCGCCAAGGCGGTGATCGTGTTCCCCGGCGGCTACGGCACGATGGACGAGCTCTTCGAGATCCTCACGCTGGTGCAGACGCGCAAGATGCGCAAGCCTTTGCCGATCGTGCTCTTTGGCACCGAGTACTGGAGGAAGATCGTCGACTTGGAGGCCCTCGCCACCCACGGCATGATCAGTCCCGAGGACCTCGAGCTCATGTTCCACACCGACTCGGTGGACCAGGCCTACGACTGGCTCGTGCTGCAGCTCGCCGAGAAGGCCTTGGCGCAACCCGGGGCAACGCTCTAATTCGGGGTCAGGGTCGTAATTATTTACCTGTGGATAAGAAGCCCGACGCCTCTGCCAGTCCGGCGAGCGTTCAAGCGCCTTCCATCCACAGGAGAATAATTACGACCCTGACCCCGAATTCTTACGGCAGTCCCGCGATCGCGACGTCCTTCGGGTAGCTGATGGTGTAGTCGGCGACGAACTTCAGCGTCTGCCCGGGCGCAAGCGGCTGCTCCCACGCGGCGACGCCGCGCCGCTCCTCCCAGTTCAGCGTCTTCGGCTTCGGCTCGAACGCCGCCTCGACCTGGATCTTGTCGTTCACCGACACCGGCGAGGATTCGAGCACCAGCAGCTCGACCGGCGCCTTGTGCCGGCTGGTGATCGAGTACTGGTCGGCGATCTGGCGCTCGGCGCGCTGCCCGATGATCCCGCCCGAGCCGCTGCGGCTCTTCAGCCGGTTCACCGTCACCTGGATGCGGTCGTCGCGCCCGAACGGCAGCACGAGCCGCTCCTTCGCCTGCGTGTTCCAGTGGGTCGAGCCGATGTAGCTGCCGTCGCGGTAGAGCTGCACATCGCCCGAGAGCCACACGCCCTCGGGGAAGGCCGACTCCGCGGTGACGAGCGGCGTCGCGTCCCGCCGCGGCACGATGCGCACGCGCTGCTTCGCCGCGAGTGACTGGCGCGCGAGCGACACCGTCACCTGCCGGCCGTCGGCGCCGAGATCCACGCGCCCCGGCACCTCGAACTCGGTCGAGAACTGCGTCTGGAACTCCGTGACCTCGTTCTTCGCTTCATCGGCACGCGCGCGCGCCGCCGGCGCCTGCGCCAGCCTTGCCCCTGCCACGCGGTCGGCGGTGGCGAACTCCTCCGGCTGCCTCGCCGGCTGCACGAGCGCCACCTCCCAGGTGCCCGGATCGACCATGCTCGCCGCGCGCGGCACGCCGGTGGAGAGGCGCAGCGCCACGCCGCGCCAGTCCTCGCCGGTGCGCTGCGTGATGATCGCCTGGCGCTCGAGCTCGACCTTCGAGCCGTTCGAGTCCAGGGAGGCGCGGTAGAGCGGGCGCCAGCCGGCGTTCGTCACGTGATAGAGCGCACGCACCTCGCCCGCCTGCGTCGCCGAGTAGTTCACCACCAGCGTGCGCGCGTCCCGCGTCCCGCTCCGCAGCCCGGCCAGATCGCGCTCGAGCGCGGCGATCTGCTTGTCGAGCGCACGCTTCTTCACCTCGACGCGCTGGATCGCGCCGAGCGCGTCGCCGCCGCCGCGGCGGATCGCGTCGAGCACCACCGGTATCGCCTTCGCGTCCAGCGATGGCCGCTTCTCGCCCTCGGCGGGAGGGCGCGTGCTCAGCGAGACGAGGAAGTCGCGCACCAGCTCCGCGCTCTTCGCCTCGACCTCGAGCATCGCGCGGTTGTCCTTCAGCGCCTGGATGCGCGCGTCGAGGTCCGCCTCGCGGCCGGCGAGCGCCGTCGCCCGGGCGATGTCGCGCACCGAGACCTCGCCGATGCGAATCCCGGGGTCCGCTTCCACGCGGAGGGTGCGCATGTCGAAATTGGCCGGCAGGCCGGTCAGCTCGACGCGGCTCCGCTCAGGCGCGACGGCGACCGAGCGCTCGACCGTGGCGCTGCCCGCGTACAACGTCACGCGGCTGATCCGGCTCTCCTCGGCTAAGGCGCTCAACGTGAACAGAAACAGGGCACTGGCGGCAAACGGCATGTTCTTTGGCATTGGTGTGGCCTCCTTGTATGGCATTGAACGGAGCCAGACCGAATTCGGGTTAAATGCGCCATGTCCTGGATCGCCTTTGCGCTCGCCGGAGTGGTCTACGCCCAAGGCCTGCCCGACCTGCCGGACCCGGGGCGCCGCGTGCTCGAGGACGAGCGGCGCGCGGAGCAGCTGAAGCGCAGCGAGGCGGAAGAGAAGCCGAGCTACCTCGCGGCGCCGCCCGAGCGCGCGCGCGACCCGCGCGCCTGCGAGGCCTCGCGGCAGGAAGTCCAGATGTATTGCGGCGGGCCGTACTCGGCGAAGTCGCGCAGC
>DASQAW010000474.1:0-3179 GCA_035635495.1 Burkholderiales bacterium | reverse complement strand
TGCGCGCCAATCCGGACGCGCCGCAGGTGATGATCGCCTCCGACGCCGGCATGGTGGCCGCGCGCAAGCTGATCACCGAACTGATCGATAAGGAGAGGAGCGATGTCCGTGAGACTGTTTAGCGCCATGACGATGGCTGCGTTGCTCGCGCTGTGCGTGAATGCCGCGCAAGCGCAGGACTGGCCCACCAAGCCCGTGCGCCTGACCGTGCCGTTCCCGCCGGGAACGGCGCCCGACATCGCCTCGCGCCTGATGGCCGAGAAGCTCTCGCAGGGCTGGAAGCAGCAGATGGTGGTGGAGAACCGCCCCGGAGCGGGCGGCATCCCCGGCATGAGCGCGTTCATCAAGACCGCCCCGGACGGCTACTCGTTCTCCGTCGTGCCGGCGACTGTGGTGACGCTGACGCCGCACCTCTTCAAGAACCCGCAATACAACATCGACACCGACGTCACCCCGGTGGCGATCCTCGCCACGGGACCGTTCATCGTTGCGGTCAATCCGGGGATCGGCGTCAACAGCCTCGACGACCTGCTGAAGATGGCGAAAGCGCAGCCCGGCAAGGTCAACTTCGCGCCGCCGACGATCAACACCACGCCGCACCTCGCCGGCGAGATGATGGCCATGCTCGCCGGCGTCAAGTTCTATCCGGTGCCTTACAACGGCTCGGTGCCCGCGGTGACCGCGACGATCACCAACGAGAGCCAGTTCACCATCGACGGCGTGCCGGCGCTCGCCTCCAATATCAAGGCCGGCAAGCTGAAGGCGATCGCGGTGACCTCGAAAGAACGCATTCCCGGCTTCGACAACGTTCCGCCCGTGGCCGACACCTTCAAGGGCTTCGAGGCGATCGGCTGGTTTGCCGTGCTCGCGCCGGCCAAGACGCCCGCGGCGATGGTCGAGCGCATGAACAAGGACGTCAACGCCGTGACGCAGATGCCCGAGATCGTCTCGCGTTACGCCGAGCTGGGCATCTATCCGCGGCCCGGCACCGTCAAGCAGGCGGCGGAGTTCCTCGCCTCCGAGCGGAAGCTCTGGAGCAAAGTGATCCAGGACCTCGGCATCCAGGCGCAGTGACGACGATGCGCACCGACGTTCTCATCGTCGGCGCCGGGCCGGCCGGCCTCGCGGCCGCCATCGAGCTCGGCCGCCGGGGCGTGCGCTGCATCGTGATCGAGCAGCACGACCGCGTCGGCGTCGCGCCGCGCGCGAAGACGACCAACGTGCGCACGCGCGAGCACCTGCGCCGCTGGGGCATCGCGCACAAGCTCGCCGAAGCTTCGCCGCTCGGCGTGGAATACCCGGCGAACGTGGTGTTCGCGACGCGGCTGAACGGCTTCGAGCTCTGCCGCTTCGAAAACAACTCCTACTGCCGTCCAGGCAAGAACCCGTTGTACTCGGAGCACGGGCAGTGGATCCCGCAGTACGAGCTGGAGAAGGTGCTCAAGGCGCATGCCGAGACGCTGCCCGGCGTGGAGATCCGCTTCGGCCGTCGTCTGGACGCGCTCGCCCAGGACGAAAGCGGCGTACGCGCCACGGTCGGAAACGAAACGATCGAAGGCCGCTACCTCATCGGCGCCGACGGCTCGCGCAGCACCGTGCGCAGCCTCATCGGCGCAACCATGAGCGGCGTCACGCTCGGGCGGCACTGCAACGCCATCTTCCGTGCGCCGGGGATCAGCCGCGCGCACAACCTCGGCCCGGCGACGATGTTCTGGCTCGTGAACCCCGAGGCGCCCTCGGTCACCGGCCCGATGGACAAGGGCGACACCTGGTATTTCGGCGGCAACCAGCCCGACGGCGGCAAATTGGAAGGCGAGGGTGCGAAGGCGCTGATCCGCCATGCCACCGGGCTCGATCTGCCGATCGAGATCCTCTCCAACGACGAATGGGTAGCGCACCGGCTGATCGCCGATCGTTATCGCCAAGGGCGTGTGTTCCTGGCCGGCGATGCCTGCCATCTGCATCCGCCCTTCGGCGGCTACGGCATGAACATGGGCATCGGCGACGGCGTCGATCTCGGCTGGAAGATTGCCGCGGTGCTGCAGGGCTGGGGCGGGCCCTTCCTGCTGGACAGCTACGAGCGCGAGCGCCGTCCGGTGCACGAGTACGTAATGGACGAGGCGGTCGCCAACCATGCGCTGCTGCCGAAGCAGATGTGGCGCGAAGGCCTCGAGGAGGCGACGCCGGCAGGCGAGCGCCTGCGCCGCGAGCTCGGCGCGCAGATCAAGGGGGCGAAGATCCGCGAGTTCAGCACGCTCGGCGTCGTCAAGGGCTACCACTACAGCGGCTCGCCGATCATCGTCGACGACGGCAGCGCGCCGCCGGCGCGCGACTTCCGCAACTACGTGCCCTCGGCGCACCCGGGATGCATCGCGCCCCATGCCTGGCTCGCCGACGGCAGCTCGCTCTACGACCATTTCGGCCAGGGATTCACTCTATTGTCGACCGACGGCACCGATGCTTCCATCCCTGCGTCGCCGGTGCCCGTAAAGGTGGTCAAGCAGCGCGGGCTGCGCGATCTCTACCAAGCGCGCTACGCGCTCATCCGCCCGGACCAGCACGTCGCATGGCGCGGCGAATCGCTGGCGCCGGAGGTCTTCGACATCGTCACCGGAAAGAAGGAGTTGCAATGGCAGCACTGAAAGATCGTCGTCCCGGCGTGCTCGCGGTGCATTCGGTGAACCGCTTCGTGTTCAGCGTGCCGAAGCTCGACGAGGCCGAACGCTTCTACAAGACCTTCGGCCTCGACGCGAGGCGTAATGGCAAGCAGCTCGATCTCCACACCTACGGGCATCCGCACTGCTGGGGCATCGTGCACGAGCGCGGCGCGAAGAAGCACTTCGAATACGTGAGCTACGGCATCTTCGAGGAGGACCTCGACGCCTTCCGGAAGAAGATCACGGCGAGCGAGCCGCACCCGCTGTCCGATGGCAAAGGCCTGTGGCTGCGCGACCCTGATGGCGTGCTGACGCAGCTCGTTGTCGCGCCGAAGGTATCGCCCTCCGCGAAGACCATTGCCTCGCCGGTCGCAGCGGTGCCGCCGGGCAAAGGCGCCGCACCGAGCCGCAGCAAGGCGCAGCCCACACGCCCCCGCTACCTGTCCCACGTGCTGCGCTTCACCCCCGACGTGCCGCGCATGACGAAATTCTGCAGCGACGTCCTCGGCCTGCGCCTGTCCG
>DASQAW010000473.1:0-11785 GCA_035635495.1 Burkholderiales bacterium | reverse complement strand
GTCGACGTAGCCGTGGTAGGCGGCGGAGATGCCGGAGAAGTCGGCGATCACGTTCTTGATCTTGGCCTGCGTGATCATCTCCTGGCCCTTCAGGATGCCGCCGAGCAAGAGCCCGATGATGACCAGCACGATGGCGATCTCAACCAGGGTGAAGCCGCGTTCAGCCGTCCTCATGATGCCTCCGTTTCCGCTAATACTGACGCCGTAGCCTTGCGCGAAGCTTTCTAGAGCCAGCCGGCCTTGCGGAAGCGGTAGAAGAGGTAGCCGTCGAGGGCCGCCATCACGGCCACTACCAGCGGGTAGCCGTAGGTCCACTTGAGCTCCGGCATGTGCTCGAAGTTCATGCCGTAGATGCCGACGATCATCGTCGGCACGGCGACCAGCGCGGCGTAGGCCGCGAGCCGCTTGGTCACCTCGCTGTCGCTGATCTGCACCATGGCCAGGTTCACCTGGATCGCGGTGGTGACCGTGTCGCGCGCGGCGTCGATCGACTGGTTGAGCCGCACCAGGTGGTCGTAGACGTCCCGGAAATACTCGCCCAGGCCGGTGCAGACCTGCGGCACGCGGCCGCCGAAGAGCTTGCCGGAATATTCCAGCAGCGGCCCTGTCACGTGCTTGAGCGTGGTGAGCTTCTGCTTCACGTAGTAGAGCGACTCGATGTTGCTGCGGGGGTCCTTGACCGCGAAGAGCTGCTGCTCCATCGATTCAAGCTCCGTCTCGACCGCGTCGAGCACCGGGAAGTAGCGGTCGACGGTCGCGTCCATCAGCGCGTAGAGCACGTAGCCAGAGCCGTTCCTCAGGAGCTCGGGCTCGCGCTCCGCCCGGGCGCGCACGCCGAGGAAGCCCTGCTCGCTGTGCTGGCGCACCGACAGCACGAAATTGCGCCCGACGAAGATGTCGACCTCGCCGATCCTGAGCTCCTCGCCGACCACGTCCACCGTGTTGATCACGACGAACAGCAGGTCGCCGTATTCCTCGATCTTGGGGCGCTGATGGCCGTGGCGCGCGTCCTCGACCGCGAGCGGATGCAGCTCGAACTCCTCCTGCATCTCGGCGAGCTCCTCCTCGGTCGCGTCGCGCAGCGCCACCCACACGAAGCAGCCCGGCCGCTGCAGGTAGTTGCGGATGTCGCGCCTGTCGATGTCGGCGAGCTTGCGGCCCTCCTCGTAGGCGACGCAGTTGATCAGCATGGGACGGCATAATAATGATTTTCGACGGACGCCTCCCCATGCCGGAGATCAGCCGCAGGGCCAAGAGCCTCGGAACCGAGAACGCATTCGTCGTGCTCGCCGAGGTAAACGCGCTCGCGCGCACGGGCAAGGACATCATCAGCTTCTGCATCGGCCAGCCCGACTTCCCGGCGCCGGCGAACGTGCAGGAAGCGGCGATCCGCGCGATCCAGGCGGGCAAGCACGGCTACACACCCTCGGCCGGGATCGATGAGCTGCGCGAGGCGGCGGCGCGCTATCTCGGCGCGCTGCGCGGCGGCCTGCCGATCCGTCCCGAGGACGTGGTGGTCGGCGCCGGCGCGAAGCCCTTTATCGCCTACGCCATCCTTTCGACGACCGATTACGGCGCGGGCGACGAGGTCATCTACCCCAATCCCGGCTTTCCGATCTACGAGTCGCAGATCGTCGCGAACGGCGCCAAGCCCGTGCCGATCCACCTGCACGAGAAGCGCGGCTTCTCCTTCGACCCCGCGGAGCTCGAGCGCCTCCTCACGCCGCGTACGAGGCTCCTCATCCTCAACTATCCGCACAATCCGACGGGCGGCTGCCTCACCAAGCAGGAGCTCGAGCAAATCGCTGCGGTGCTGAAGAAGCACCCGCAGGTATGGGTGTACGCGGATGAGATCTATTCCCGCCTTGCGTACGTCGGAGACTTCTTCTCCATCGCACAGGTGCCGGGGATGTACGAGCGAACCATCATCTCCGATGGCGCGTCGAAGACCTGGGCAATGACCGGCTGGCGCATAGGGTTCACCTCCAACCCGGCGCTCGCGCCGGTGTTCACGCGCTGGATCACCAACACCGAGTCCTGCGCCTCGCAGATCAGCCAGTGGGCCGCGGTCGAGGCGATCAATGGGCCGCAGCAGGCGGCGCAGGAGATGCGCCGGAGCTTCCTCGAGCGGCGCGATCTCATCGTGCGGCTGCTGAACGAGGTGCCGGGCGTGAAATGCCAGGTCCCGGGCGGCGCCTTCTATGTGTGGCCGAACGTCACCGAGGCCTGCCGCATGATCGGCGCGGCGGATTCCGAGGAGTTCCGCAAACGACTGCTGGGCGAAGCCGGCGTCGCCGTGCTCGCCGACATCCACTTCGGCAGCCGCGTCCCGGGCGAAGGCCAGCACGTGCGCTTCTCGTACGCGGCGTCCAAGCAGGCGATCGAAGCGGGCGTGCAGCGCATGGCCGACTTCATCCGCAAGAACACCCGCAAAGCCGCATGATCTGGCGGCCGAGCGTCACAGTGGCCGCGGTCATCGAGCGCGGCGGGAAATTCCTTTTCGTCGAGGAACGCATCGACGACCGCGTCGTGCTGAACCAGCCGGCCGGTCATCTCGATCCCGGCGAGTCGCTGACCGCTGCCTGCCGGCGCGAGGTGCTCGAGGAGACCGCGCATCGCTTCGAACCGAGAGCGCTGGTCGGCATCTATCGCTGGCATTACGCGGCGAAGGACGTGACCTTCCTGCGCTTTTGCTTCGCCGGCGATGTCTCGGCGCAGGAGCCCGGCAGGGCGCTGGACCAGGAGATCGAGCGCCTGCACTGGCTGACGCCGGCGGAGCTCGAGGCGCGCAAGGGCGAGCACCGCTCGCCGCTGGTCGCGAAATGCGTCGCCGACTTCCTCGCCGGGCGGCGGTTTCCGCTGGACGTCTTTTCGCCGGAGTTCGCTTGAGAGTCGTCGTCGGCATGTCGGGCGGCGTGGACTCGTCGGTCGCCGCGCTGCTCCTGCAACGCGAGGGCTACGACGTGGTCGGCCTGTTCATGAAGAACTGGGAGGACGACGACACCGACGAGTACTGCTCGACGCGCCAGGACCTGATCGACGCCGCCGCGGCGGCCGACGTGATCGGCGTCGAGCTCGAGGCGGTGAACTTCGCCGCCGAGTACAAGGACCGCGTCTTCGCCGAGTTCCTGCGCGAATACTCCGCCGGGCGCACGCCGAACCCCGACGTGCTCTGCAACGCCGAGATCAAGTTCAAGGCCTTCCTCGACCATGCCATGCGCCTCGGCGCCACCAAGATCGCGACCGGGCATTACGCCCGGGTCGCTGAAAAAAACCAGAGCTATGCGCTGCTGAGAGGGCTGGACGCCGGAAAAGACCAGAGCTACTTCTTGCACCGCCTGACGCAGGAGCAGCTCGCGCGCGCGATGTTCCCGGTGGGCGGGCTGGAGAAGAGCGAGGTGCGGCGCATCGCCCTGGAAGCGGGGTTGCCGAATCACGCCAAGAAGGACTCGACGGGGATCTGCTTCATCGGCGAGCGGCCGTTCCGCGAGTTCCTGAACCGCTACCTGCCCAAGGTGCCGGGGCCGATCGTGGACGGCGCGGGCCGCGCGATCGGCGAGCACATCGGCCTCGCGTTCTACACGATTGGACAGCGCAAGGGCATCGGCATCGGTGGCGCAGGCGAGCCGTGGTACGTGGCCGACAAGGACCTGGCGGCGAACAAGCTGATCGTCGTGCAGGGCCACGACCATCCGCTGCTCATGAGGCGCTCGCTTGCGGCGGCCGACGCCAGCTGGGTCGCGGGCGTGCCGCCATCCGCGGGATCGCAGCACAGTGCCAAGACGCGCTATCGCCAGGCGGACGCGCCCTGCACGCTGAGCCGCGTGCTGGAGAGCGAGATCCGTGTGGACTTTCCGGTGCCGCAATGGGCGGTGACACCCGGGCAGTCGGTGGTGCTTTACGACGGAGAAGCGTGCCTGGGCGGCGGGGTGATTACTTAGGTACCTGCGGGACCGTCTCGGCGAAGGCGGGCCGATCCATCACCTTCTTATAGTGGCGGGCGACCGGGCCATACTCGGCCTCCCAATCGACCTCGCCTGGCTTGCGGAAGCCGAGCCAGCCCATGGCGCAGCCGACCGCGATGTCGGCGAGCGAATAGCGGTCGCCGTGGCACCAGTTGCGGCCTTCGATCTCCTTCGCCATGAGTGCCATGCCGCGATGCATGCGCGCGACCTGCTTGTCGGTCCAGACCTGGCTGCGCTCCCGCTTGTCGCGCAGTGTTTCATAGCGCACCAGCAGCCCCGCGTCGAGCACGCCGTCGGCGAGCGCTTCCCAGCGGCGCACGCCGACCCGGTCGCGCGTCTCGTCGGGGATCAGGCGGTTGATGGGCGAGCGCGCGTCGAGGAATTCGACGATCACGCGCGAGTCGTAGAGCGCCGTGCCGTCGTCGAGGACCAGCGTCGGCACCTTGCCCAACGGGTTGCTCGCGTTGACCGGGTTGTCGACCGGGTTCACGTCGACCAGCTCGAGCTCGCATTCGATCTTCTTCTCGGCGAGCACCACGCGCACTTTGCGCGCGTAAGGGCTGGCGAGAGAGCCGAGAAGCTTCATGAAAGCGCGCGATTATACCGACCGTAACGACGCCTTAACGCGCCGCCTGAGCGCCGGGATGACGTCGGCCGCGAACCAGGGGTTCGCCTTCAGCCAGCCCTGGTTGCGCCAGCTCGGGTGGGGCAGCGGGAAGAACTCGGGCTGGTACTGCCGGAAGGCGCGCACGGTCGCGGCCAGCGTTGGCTTGCGCCGCTCGCCCAGGTAGTACTGCTGCGCATACGAGCCAACGAGGAGCGTCAGCGCGATGCGCGGCAGCGCAGCGCGAAAGCGCGGCTGCCAGAGCGGCGCGCACTGCGCCATCGGCGGCAGGTCCGCGCCGTCGACCGTGCCGGGATAGCACAGGCCCACCGGCACGATGGCGATGCGCGAGGTGTCGTAGAAGCTCCCGCGGTCCATGGCGAGCCACCCGCGCAGCACGTCGCCCGACGCATCGTTCCAGGGAACGCCGCTCTCGTGCACGCGCCGGCCCGGCGCCTGGCCGACGACCAGGAGGCGCGCGCTCGCGCCGACACGAAACACCGGCCGCGGGTCCAGGTGCCTGCTGCACAGACGGCAGGCATGCGCTTCCGCGCATACGCTCCTAAGCGAAATTCGCATCGCCCCTATAATAGAGGGCCATGCCATCGCCGCTCGCCGCGCTGTCGCCCCTCGACGGCCGGTACGCCAAGACCCTCGACCCGCTGAGGGTCTACTTCAGCGAGCAGGCGCTCATCGGCTACCGCATCAGGATCGAGCTCGAGTGGCTGCAGGCGCTCGCCGCCGAGCGCGCCATCCGCGAGCTGAAGCCCTTTTCGCCGCGGACGCTGGGCGTCTTCCGCAAGCTGGCCAAGGACTTCTCGGAGCGCGACGCCGAGCATATCAAGAACATCGAGGCCGAGACCAACCACGACGTCAAGGCCATCGAGTACTGGCTGCGCTCGAAGCTCGGCAACAACAAGGAGGCTCTAGGCGCGCTCGAGTTCGTGCACTTCGCCTGCACCTCCGAGGACATCAACAACCTGTCGTACGCCCTCATGCTGCGCGAGTCGCGCGACCAGGTGATGCTGCCGCGACTCGAGGCGCTGATCGAGGCGCTGCGCGCGCTGGCGCGCCGCCATGCCGCGGTGCCGATGCTCGCCCGCACGCACGGCCAGCCGGCCACGCCCACCACGCTCGGCAAGGAAATGGCGAACTTCGCGCACCGCCTCGCCCGCGCGCGCGAGCGCATCGCCGGCGTGCCGGTCCTGGGCAAGGTGAATGGCGCGGTGGGGAACTACAACGCCCATCTCGTTGCCTATCCCGGCTTCGACTGGGAGCGCTTCTCGCGCCGCTTCGTCGAAAGACTGGGCCTGGAGTTCAACGCCTACACCACGCAGATCGAACCGCACGACTGGACCGCGGAGCTGCTCGACGCCTACGCGCGCGCGAACAGCGTGCTGCTCGACCTCGATCGCGATGTCTGGGGCTATATCTCGCTCGGCTATTTCACGCAGAAGACAAGAACGGGAGAGGTCGGCTCCTCCACCATGCCGCACAAGGTGAACCCCATCGATTTCGAGAATTCCGAAGGCAACATCGGCATCGCCAACGCGCTCTTGCGCCACCTCGCCGACAAGCTGCCGGTCTCGCGCTGGCAGCGCGACCTCTCCGATTCGACCGCGCAGCGCAACATCGGCACGGCGCTCGGCCATACGCTGCTCGCATACGCGGCCGCGCAGCGGGGCTTGGGCAAGCTGCAGGTGGACGGCCGGCGCCTCGCGGCCGACCTCGAGCAGAACTGGGAAGTGCTCGCCGAGGCCGTGCAGCAGGTAATGCGGCGCCACGGCGTCGCCGACGCCTACGAGAAGCTGAAGGCGATCAGCCGCGGCAAGCGCCTCGAGCGGCACACGCTCGCGCAGTTCGTGAAATCGCTGCCGATTCCCCCGGAGGCGAAGAAGCGCCTGCTGGCGCTGACGCCAGCGCGCTACACCGGCCTCGCGGCCGAGTTGGCGCGGCGCGTCTAGACCCGGCCGGCGATGATCTACGCGGCGACGATCTTCCTGTCGTCTTTTCTGCTGTTCCTGGTGCAGCCGCTGATCGCGCGCCTCATCCTGCCGTGGTTCGGCGGCAGCGCGGCGGTGTGGACGACCTGCATGCTGTTCTTCCAGGTGCTGCTCCTCGCCGGCTATGCCTATGCGCATGCGCTCGGCAAGCTCGCCGCCCGGCGCCAGCCGATCGTCCACACGGTGCTCCTGCTCGCGGCGCTCGCCACGCTGCCGATCATGCCGGCGGAAAGCTGGAAGCCCTCCGGCGAGCAGGAGCCGATCACGCGCATCCTATTGCTCCTCGGCGCGACGGTGGGCCTGCCGTATTTCCTGCTCGCCTCGACCAGCCCGCTGATCCAGGCATGGTTCGCGCGCGCCCGTCCGGGCGAGAACCCGTACCGGCTCTTCGCGCTGTCGAACTTCGCTTCCCTCATCGCCTTGCTGGGCTACCCGTTCTTAGTCGAGCCGGTGTTCCCGGCGCGTGAGCAGGTGAACATCTGGTCGTGGCTCTTCGCGGCCTTTGCGCTGCTATGCGCGGCAGTCGCCTGGCGCACGCCCCGTGCTGTCAGCGTGAGTGAAATGCAGAGCGCGCCGCCGGTAGCGAAGTCGGACTACGCCTGGTGGCTCGCGCTCTCGGCCACCGGCTCGGTGCTGCTGCTCGCGGTGACGAACCACCTCACGCAGAACGTGGCCTCCGTGCCGCTGCTCTGGCTGGTGCCGCTCACCCTGTACCTTGCCACCTTCATCATCGCCTTCGAGGGCAAGAACTGGTATCAGCCACGGTTGCTCTGGCCGCTGCTCCTGGTGGCGCTGATCGCCATGGCCTGGCTGGTGGTGGACACGGAGTACCACTACCACCTCGCGCTGCAGCTCGGCGTGTTCCTGCCTGGCATGTTCGTCGGCTGCCTGTTCTGCCACGGCGAGCTCTACCGCACGCGGCCGGCGCCGCAGCATCTGACGGCCTTCTATCTCACCATCTCCGCGGGCGGAGCCCTCGGCGGGCTGCTCGTCGCGGTGGTGGCGCCGCTCGTCTTCACCGGCTACTTCGAGCTCGGCGCCGGGCTCGCCGCGCTCGCGGTGCTCGCGGTGCTGCGCTTCGTCAACGTCGGCCGCGTGGCCTATTTCCTCAGCCTGGCGGTCTTACTCGGGGTCGGCGCCTGCGCCACCTACGACGGCTTCCGGCACCAGAAGGACGTGCGCGTCGCGAAGCGCAGCTTCTACGGCGTGCTACGCGTGAAGGAGTACGGCGTGCCGGGCGACAGCTCGCACCTGCGCCGCCTGGTGCACGGCACGATCATGCACGGCGAGCAGTACATGAGCGACGCCAGCCGCCACCTGCTCACCACCTACTACACCGAGACCTCGGGCATCGGCGCGGCGATCCATTCGAAGGAGGACCATCCGGTGAAGGTCGGCGTGATCGGCCTCGGCACCGGCACCATCGCCGCCTACGGCCGTCCGGGCGACGTCTACCGCTTCTACGACATCGACGCGAACGTGATCCAGATCGCGCGCGGCGAATTCACCTTCCTGGCCGACAGCGGGGCGCTGACCGAGACCGCGCTCGGCGACGCGCGCCTGACGCTCGAGCGCGAGCCGCCGCAGGGCTTCGACGTGCTGGCGGTCGACGCCTTCTCGAGCGACGCGATCCCGGTGCACCTCATCACGCGCGAGGCGCTGCAGACGTATTTCCGTCACATGAAGCCCGACGGCATCGTCGCCTTCCATGTCTCGAACCGCTTCCTCGACCTGATCCCGGTCGTCGCGCGCCTGGCAAAGGAGCTGAACGCGCATGCGCTGCTGATTTCGGACGATGAGACCGACGACGAGGAGAAGAGCATCAAGTCGCGCAGCGACTGGGTGCTGGTGTCGCGCGATGCCGCGGCGCTGGAAGACCCGGCGATCGCCGATGCGGGCACCGTGCCGGCCGAGGACCGGCCGGAGTGGCGCACCTGGACCGACGACTACTCGAACCTGATCCAGATCCTGAAGTAACGCTCAGCGCTTGCGTGCGGCAAGGAGCTTCGCCAGCTCCTGCTGCTCCTCGGGCTTCATGCCGTAGGAGTGCTCCTCGTCGGGAAACTTGCCGCCGCGCACCTCCGCGGCATAGCGCTTGAGCGCATCGACCGCGACCTCCGATATTTGCGCGTAGCGCTTGGTGAACTTCGGCTTGAACTGGTCGAAGACGCCCAGCAGATCGAACGCGAGCAGGAGCTGGCCACAGCTTGCGGGACCTGCGCCGATGCTGAAGGTGAAGATCTTCACCGCATCGTCGACCGCTTTCGCCACCGGCGCCGGCACTGCCTCGATCTCGAAGCCAACGGCGCCGGCGTCCGCGATGGCGAGGCCATCGTCGATGATGCGCATCGCCTCGGCCGCGGTGCGGCCCTGCAGCTTGAAGCCGCCGTACTGGTGCACGAAATGCGGGCACATGCCGACGTGGCTCATCACCGGCACGCCGGCGTCGGCGATGGCCTTGATCACCGGCACCTTTTCCTTTCCGCCTTGCATCTTCACGACATCGGCGCCGCCCTCCTTCATCAACCTGAGCGCGTTCACCACGCCGATCTCCGGTGTCGCGTAGCTGCCGTAGGTCATCGACACCATGATCAGGCAGTTCGGCGCGCCGCGCCGCACGGCCTGCGCGTGCTGGATCATCATGTCGATGGTCACCGGCAGCGTGTTCGGGAAGCCGTAGCTCACCATGCCTAGGCTGTCGCCCACCGCGGCGATGTCGATGCCGGCGCGCTCGGCCCACACCGCCGACGGATAGTCCGGGATCGAAGCCATCACCACCTTCTCGCCGGCTTTCTTGCGCGCGGCGAGGTCCGGCACGGTCAGCTTCTTGCGCTCCTCAGGCACGGAATTCGGCTTTGTCCGTGCCTTGGTACAAGGCCTTTACCTGGCGGCCGACCGCATCGGCGTGCGCGGCGAGCGCGGCGGCATCGAGATCAGCCTTGGGCCGCGGCTCGGCATCGAAGTGGTGGTACTTGTCGACGCCGCGCACCAGCATCGCGGAATCGCGCACCTTGGTCTGGCGGACGTAGGTAGGGATATAGCGGATCGAGAGCCCGATGCGCCGATCGCCCGTGCGATTCGCGTCCGAGCCGTGCACCGTCTTGATATGGTGCAGCGACATCTCGCCCGCCGACAGCGCGATGCCGACGGCTTTCGATGTGTCCACCTCGACCGCGATCTCCTGCCCGCGCGAGAGCAGGTTGTCCTTGTGGAAGGTGTCGACGTGCGGCAGCTGATCGACCTTGTGGCTGCCGGGGATCACCTGCATGTAGCCATTGGCGGGCGTCGCGTCGGTGAAGGCCACCCAGGCGGTGACCACGTCGTCGGGCTCGAGCCCCCAGTAGGTCGAGTCCTGGTGCCAGGAGACGAAGCCCGGGCTGTTCGCCTCCTTGATGAAGAAGTTCGTCGTCCAGCAGAGGATGTCGGGCCCGATCACGTCTTCCACTGCGTCGAGGATCCTGGCGTGGTGCACCAGCTCGTCCGCCCAGGTGAAGAGCAGGTGCATCTTGTGCCGCCAGTTGCCCTGCAGCGGCTTGCCGGTCTTTGCCTCGTGCGTCTCGAGCGCGTTGCGGAAGCGCCGCGCCTCGGCGGCGCCCATGACGCGCACGGGGGAGTAGAAGCCGTCGCGCTTGTAGGCCTCGACCGCCGCTTGCGAAAGGAGTTTAGGCATGGATCGGGCCGTCGATGGTTACGGGCGCGTCCGGGCGGCGGAAGCGCTCCATGGTCGGTTTCAGCTCCGGTCGCACATGGTCCTGGTTGTAGCCGTTGAAGAGCGTGCCGAGCAGGCCGCGATCCACGTCGCTCGTGCCCATCACCCAGTCGGCGATCGGAAAGGTCAGGTTCATGTTGCGGCTCATCATGATGCCGTAGTTGTGGTGCGCGGTGTGGTGGCGCCGGACGGTGTTGATGAACGGTGCGTGACGCACGAACCAGTTGTCGCGCACATGGCAGCAGTAGTGGAAGGCCTCGTAGATCAGGTACTGCGCGATGATCGTCACCATCAGGATGTAGCCGGCGTTCGGATTGACGGCGGCGCCGAGCGCGAGCGCGAACGGCGTGCCGAGCGCCATGAAGGTGAAAAGCGCGCGCCAGGGGAAGAAGATGATGCGCCATTCGCGCGTCGTGCCGACGGTCATCTCGTTGTCGGTGAAGTACTGGTGGTGCTGGCGCGTGTGGCGGTCGTAGATCGCGCGCAGCGCCCACACGTCGACCAGGCGGTGCATCACGTACTTGTGGATCCACCACTCGAACAGGTTGGAAAAGAAGAACACGGGAATCACCAGCAGCCATTCCCAGGTGGCGCCCTGCAGCCGCGACACGCACCAGGCGATGACCGACAGGCCGACGGCGTAGATCACGCCGATGTGCACCGGCCCGCTGTAGAGCGGATGGATCTGCGCCTGGTACTCGCGGCGGAAGCTGAGCTGGCGCTCGGTCGGGCTGTGCGTGTCGGTGAACGTTGCCATGCCGCCTCCTTACGCGTGCTTACGTTTCTCCACCATGCCGACAAACTTTTCGTACTCCCGGTCGTCGACGCCGTAGCTGTGATCGTCGTCCGGGAACGAGCCGGCACGGACGTCGGCAGCGTAGGCTTTCAGGCCTGCGACGGCCACCTCGGTGAGGTTGGCGTAGCGCTTGGTGAATTTCGGCTTGAAGTCGGTGAACACGCCGAGCAGGTCGTACGACAGCAGGATCTGTCCATCGGTGCCGCTGCCCGCGCCGATGCCGATGGTTGGGATCTCGAGCTCGCGCGAGATCACCTTGGCGATCTTCGCCGGCACGGCCTCGAACTCGAGCATGAAGCAGCCCGCGTCCTGGATCGCCAGCGCGTCTTCGAGAATTTTCATGGCGGCATCCGCGGTGCGTCCCTGGATCTTGAAGCCGCCGAACATGGCGATGGTGTGCGGCGTGAGGCCGATGTGCGAGGCGGTCGGAATGCCGGCATCGACCAGCGCCTTCAGCACATGCGCCTGCGACTTGCCGCCCTGCGGCTTGACTGCATCGCACGACGCTTCCTGCATGAAGCGCGTTGCGTTGGCGAGAGCGCGCTCGACCGTGTGATAGCTCTGATAGGGCATGCAGCCGAGCACGAAGGTATTCGGCGCGCCGCGCCGCACCGCCGCGGCGTGCAGCACCATCATGTCCATCGTCGCCGGAATGGTGTTCGGATGACCGTGGCAGGTCATGGCGAGGCTGTCGCCGACCACGCAGAC
>DASQAW010000472.1:0-3422 GCA_035635495.1 Burkholderiales bacterium | reverse complement strand
CAAGGTGTTCCTCGCCGGCTTCATCCCGGGCATCGTGCTGACCGCGCTGTTCTCCGGCTACATCGTCGTCTGGGCGCTCCTCAATCCCGAGAAGACGCCCAAGGAAGACGCGCACTACACGCTGCGCGAGAAGCTCTACCGCAGCCGGCGGCTGGTGCCGTGCATCCTGCTGATCGTCTTCATCGTCTGGGTGATGGTCATCGGCTGGGCCACCGCGACCGAGGCGGCCGCCTATGGCGTGCTCGGCGCGATCGTCATCGCCTGGTGGGCGGGCGGCCTCTCCTGGTCGACCTTCAACGCGAGCCTGATGGGCGCGACGCGCCTCTCGTGCATGATCCTCTTCATCCTCGCGGGCGCGAGCTTCCTCTCTTCCTGCATGGCGTTCACGGGGATTCCGCGGGTGCTGGCCGAGTGGGTGGCGTCGATGAACCCGAACCCGTACGGGCTGATCGCGATCCTCGCGCTGATCTACATCATCCTCGGCACCGCGCTCGACGGCGTGTCGATGATCGTGCTCACCACGTCGGTGGTGATCCCGATGGTGGAGAAGGCCGGGTTCGACCTCATCTGGTTCAGCATCTTCATCGTGCTGCTCGTGGAGATCGCCGAGCTCACCCCGCCGCTCGGCTTCAACATCTTCGTCCTGCAGACGATGACCGGGCGCGACTCGAACTACGTCGCCTGGGCCTCGCTGCCGTTCTTCTTCATGATGGTGCTCTGCGTGGTGCTGATTACCGCGTTTCCCGGCCTTTGCACCTGGCTGCCCGACGTGCTGATCGGCGCGACCCGGAAATGAAAAAGGGGTCAGAGCAATTTTCCTGTAACTACTAACGCGCGTAGTGGTTACCGGAAAATTGCTCTGACCCCTTTTCTTCTCTAGCCGAACACCATTCGCCGCGCGAGGCGGCGCGTCCATTGCGGATGCGCCCCGAAGCGGGGCAGGCGATGCGGGTCGACCTCGCCTTCGAGCCGGCCGGCCTCGACCGTGACCGCCGAGCGGTAGTAACGGCGCGCGCTTTCGAGCGCCCCGTCGTTCAGGTCGCCGTTCGGATAGCAGAAGACCGAGACCGTGCGATCCAGGCGCTTCTCGAGCGTCATACGGCTGTCGCGCGTCTCGGCTTCGGTTTCCTCCGGCGAGAGCGAGGTGAGGATCGGATGCGTCATCGTGTGCGAGCCGATGGTGACGACCGAAGGATCGAGGCGCTGGAGCTCCCGCCAGCTCGCGAGGTCGAATTCCTCGCGCTCCGCAGCGCTCGGCTCGAAGTGCGGCGTCGTGGCGCGGATGTGCTGCTCGACCCGCCGGCGGGTGGCGATCTTCAGCGTCTTCATCCACTCGATGAAGCTCTCGACGCCGGTCGGCGCGCCGAGCAGCGTGGCGAGCTCTCGCAGGTCGGCCGGCTCGAGCGACAGCAGGCGCTGGCGGGCTTCGTGGTTCCAGAGCCACTGCTCGCGGTCCACGAGGCCGGGACAGACGAAGAAGGTGGCGGTGAGGCCGAGCTTGCGCAAAATGGGATACGCGACGTCCACATTGCTGTGCAGCCCATCGTCGAACGTGAGCGCGACGCGCGCTCGGCCGTTGCCGCCAGCCGTCAGTGTTTCCAATGCCACCACGGGGAATGCGAGGCGTATCAGCCACAGCTGGCGCTCGAGCGCCGCGGCGTCGCGGCGCGGCGTGCCGTGATACATCAGGATGCGGTCGTGCTGGAGCCCGAGCAAGCCGGCATTTTTTCACCAGGCCTGCACTTAGAATGCTGGCGTGCCTAGTCCGATTTACCTAACGGACGATATCCGCCGCATCGAACAGGCCGCCGGGGCCGTCAGTCCGCCGCTGATGGAGCGCGCGGGCGCGGCGGCGGCCGAGCTGGCTGCGCGGCTCGCCTCCGACAAGCAGAAGGACATCCTGATCCTCGCCGGCCCGGGTAACAATGGCGGCGACGCCAAGGTCCTCGCCTCGCTGATGCGCGACCAGTACTTCCGCGTCACGCTCGTCGATAAGCCGCAGATTCCCGAGGACAAAGCCTGGGGGCTGGTGGTCGACGGTCTCTTCGGCATCGGCCTCGCGCGCGACATCGATGGCGATTACGCGCGGCTAATCGACTACATCAACCGCCAGCACTGTCCCGTGCTGGCGCTCGACATCCCGAGCGGCCTGCATTCGGACACCGGACGCGTCATGGGCCGCGCGGTGCGGGCGAGCCACACCATTACGTTCATCGGCCTGAAGCCGGGCCTGCTGACGCTCGACGGTCCCGACCATTGCGGCGAGATCTCGGTCGCCGATCTCGGCCTGCCGGCGCAGGACGCCACCGCCTGGGTCGCCTCGCCCGAACTCTTCCGCCACGTGCTCAGGCCCCGCCCGCGCAACTTCCACAAGGGCATGGCCGGCTCGCTCGGCATCCTGGGCGGCGCGGGTGGCATGAGCGGCGCGGCGCTGCTCGCCGGCCGCGCGGCGCTGAAGCTCGGCGCCGGACGCGTATACGTCGGCCTGTTGGATGCCTCGCTGCCGGTCGATCCTGCCGCGCCCGAGCTGATGCTGCGGCACGCCGACGATGTGCTCGGCGAGGATCTCAACGCGCTGGTCGTGGGCCCGGGCCTTGGTCAGAGCGAGCGCGCGGAGACGCTGGTCGGCGCGGCGCTGGCGAGCGAGCTGCCCTGCGTGCTCGACGCCGATGCGCTGAACCTGATCGCCGAGAGCGAGGACCTGCGGCACGCGTGCGCCCGCCGCCAGGTCGAGACCATCGTGACGCCGCATCCCGCGGAAGCGGCGCGCCTGCTGGCCGAGAACACGGCTGCCGTGCAGGCCGATCGCGTCAAGTCGGCGCGCATGCTCGCCGAAAACCTGAACGCGCACGTCGTGCTGAAAGGCAACGGCAGCATCCTCGCCGCGCGCGACCGCCACTGGTTCATCAACACGAGCGGCAACCCCGGCATGGCGAGCGCGGGCATGGGCGATGTGCTCGCCGGCTTGCTCGGCGCGCTGCTGGCGCAGGGCTACACCGGCGAGACGGCGCTCGTGCTTGGCACCCACCTGCACGGCGCAGCGGGCGACGCGCTGGCATCCAGCGGTGTCGGACCCGTCGGCATGACCGCGACCGAGCTGATCGACGCGGCGCGAAGCACATGGAACAAATGGCTATGAATCTGATCACCGAGCTGGTCATCGCGAACCGCATCCTGGCGAACGAGGACGTGGTCGACGCGTACGGCCACGTCAGCGTGCGCCACCCCGAGGCGCCCGAGCGCTTCTTCCTCGCGCACTCGAAGAGCCCGGCGCTGGTCGAGGCGGGCGACATCGTCGAGCACACGCTCGACGGGCAGGCGTACAAGCCCGAGCAGCGGCCGCTGTATCTCGAGCGCTTCATCCACGCCGCCATCTACGAAGCGCGGCCGGAAGTGATGGCCGTGGTGCATGCGCACGCGGA
>DASQAW010000471.1:0-2112 GCA_035635495.1 Burkholderiales bacterium | reverse complement strand
CCTGGCGAGCAGTGTTGCCGCACAGGACACCTACCCTTCCAAGCCGATCCGCATCCTCGTCGGCTACGCCGCCGGCGGCGGCAACGACATCATCGTGCGCGTGATGCAGCCGGAGATGCAGAAGGGCCTGGGGCAGTCGGTGATCGTGGAAAACAGGCCCGGCGCGCAGGGCATCATCGCGGCCGACCTGGCGGCCAAGGCCGCGGCGGATGGCTACACCATCATGATGGGACCGAGCGGGCCGATGACCATCAATCCGGCCACCTATTCGAAGCTGTCGTACGACCCGGTGCGCGACTTCGCGCCGATCGCGATGATCTGCTCGTTCCCGCTGATTGTGACCGTCGACCCCAAGCTGCCGATCCACAGCGTGAAGGAGTTGATCGCGTACGCGAAGGCGAACCCAGGCAAGTCGAACTACGGTTCGAGCGCCGGCATCTTCCAGATCACCACGGAAATGTTCAAGCAGCGCACCGGCACGGCAATCGAGATGATCAACTACAAGAGCAGCGGCGAGTCCGTGCAGGCCGTGATCAGCGGGCAGGTCATGATGACCATCGTCGATCCGCCGCCGGCGGCCGGCCCGCTCAAGGCGGGCACGCTGCGCGGCCTTGCGGTCACTTCGGCAGCACGCCACCCGTCCTGGCCCGAGCTGCCCACGCTGATCGAGGCCGGCGTGCCCGACATGGAGGTGCCGGTGTGGACCGCGTTCTTTGCCCCGGCGAAGACGCCGCCCGCGATCGTCGCCCGGCTGCAGAAGGAGGTGGCGCGAGTCGTGCAGACCGCCGAAGTCAAGGAACGCTTCGCGCAGATGGGCCTCGACCCGGTCGGCGGCTCCTCCGAGGATCTGAGACGCCGCGTCGCCAGCGACATCACCAAGTGGACGGCCGTCGCCAAGGCCGCGAACATCAAGAACGACTAGCCGCTCAGAGCGGCCGGATCTGCACCTTGCGCCACTTGATCGGGGCGCCTTGCACGCCCTTCACGCCCGGCCCCATCTGCAGGGCGAACGGCCCGGAAGCATGCTTGCCGTCCTGAGCGCTCGCGGTCTGCACCCCGTTCAGCCGGACCGTCAGCTGTGAGCCCTTGGCGATGATCTCGTATGTGTTCCACTTGCCGCCGGCCGTGTTCGCGATCGGCACCGGCACGGCGGCGACATCGACGATCGCGCCCGTGCCGTACTTCGGCTCGGGGCGGATGTCCCAGATGTTGACCTCGTAGCAGGTGTCGGAGCCGATCTTCAGCGGGTTGGCGCAGCGGATGAAGATGCCGCTGTTGGTGTCGGTCTCGGCGTAGAACTCTGCGCGCAGCTCGAAGTCGCCGTACGCATTCTTCGTCACGAGGAAACCCGCCTTGCCCTGGTCGGCGACGATGGCGCCGCCTTCCGCATGCCAGTTGGCATCGCCGATCGCGTTGAAGTTCTCCAGGCCCTTCTCGCCGTCGACCAGCGTTTGCCAGTCCATGCCCGTCATGCTGCGCATCTGCGCGCACCCGGCGAGCGCCACTACGACTGCAGCTGCAGCCCACCCGTACTGTTTCATGGCCCCTCCTCCTGGTGATGAAGCGGGAATTCTAAGCCGGCTGGTAGCGTGTGATGCGCTGGCGCGTCTCGCGCATGTCGTCGCCTCGCAGCTCGCGCAGCGCGTAGCCGACGAAGGCCGCGGTGACGTCCTTGCGCCAGTAGAGGTCGAGGTCGGCGTTGTCCATCGGCTTGGCGCGCGAGGCCACCAGCCGCCCGGCCTCGGCGATCACCTCATCGCTGAGCTGCTTGCCCCGGAGGAACGCGTTCGCGCTTTCCACGAGGAAAGGCCGCGACGCCACGGCGCCGAGCGCAATGCGCGCGCTGCCCTCGTGCATCGCGGCGGCGACGCCGAGCACGGGAAAATCGAAAGCGCCGCGCCGGCGGAGCTTCCAATAGGTGCTGGGCACATTGGCGAAGCTGACCTCGGTGAGGATTTCGTCCGGCCGGCGGCGCAGGTAGTCGATGCCATCGTTGTTGTAGAGATCCTCGAGCGCCACCTCGCGCTCGCCGCTGGCCGAGGCGAGTTTTACCTTTGCCTCGAGAACCATCAGCGCCGGCGCGCAATCCGTGGAGGACATCGCCACGCAGCG
>DASQAW010000470.1:0-19424 GCA_035635495.1 Burkholderiales bacterium | reverse complement strand
GCGGGTCTGGCGAGAGAAATCCGGGCTGAACGCCTTTTGCCGATTAAAGCGCGGCGTCAGCCACTTCATCAGCGCCTGGGGGATCTCCTCCAGGAAGCGCGACGGGATGTTGTAGCGCGTCTGGCCATGGAGCATGCGCGTATGCGCGTGCGACAGATACAGGCGGTTGCGCGCCCGGGTGATGGCCACATAGGCGAGCCGCCGCTCCTCTTCCAGCCCATCGCGCTCGGTGACGCTCTGCTCGTGCGGGAAGAGGCCCTCCTCCAGCCCGGAGAGAAACACCACGTCGAACTCCAACCCCTTGGCCGAATGCACGCTCATCAGCTGCAGCGCGTCCGAACCTTCCCCCGCCTGGTGCTCGCCGGCCTCGAGCGCCGCATGCGTTAGAAAGGCAGTGAGCGGGTCCGCCGCCTCGCCCGACTCGACCTCCCGCTCCTCCTCGGTGAAGGTGCTCGCCGCGTTCACCAGCTCGGCCAGGTTTTCGATGCGGTCGGCGCCTTCGCGCTCGGTCTTGTAGTGCTCGATCAGTCCGCTCTTCGCCACCACGACCTCCACCACCTCGTGCAGCGGCAGGCCTTGCGTTTCGCTTCGCAGCTGCTCGATGAGCGCCCGGAACGCCGCCGCCTTCGATCCGGCGGCGGCGGCAAAAAGCGATGTGCCCGCCTGCCTCGCCGAGTCCTGCAGCTGCTCGATCGAGCGTGCGCCGATGCCGCGCGGCGGGAAGTTGGCAACGCGCAGGAAGGCGTTGTCGTCATCGGGCATCGCGATCAGGCGCAGGTAGGCGAGCGCGTGCTTGATCTCCGCGCGCTCGAAGAAGCGCAGGCCGCCATAGACGCGATACGAGATGCCGCGCGAGAAAAGCGAGTGCTCCAGCACGCGCGACTGGGCGTTGGAGCGGTAGAGCACCGCCATGTGCGAAAGCCGCGTGCCGTCGCGCGCCAGCGCCTGCACCTCCTCCACGATCCAGCGCGCCTCGTCGGCGTCCGACTCGCCCTCGAACACGCGCAGCGGCTCGCCCTTGCCGGCGGCGGTCCAGAGGTTCTTGCCCAGCCGGTTGCGGTTGTTCGCGATGAGCGCGTTCGCCGCATCGAGGATGTTGCCGTGCGAGCGGTAGTTCTGCTCGAGCCGCACGACTTTCGCCACCTTGAATTCGCGCTCGTAGTCGGCCATGTTGCCGACGTGCGCGCCGCGGAAGGTGTAGATCGACTGGTCGTCGTCGCCGACGCAGAAGTACTTGGCGCCCGCGGCGGCGAAGAGCTTGAGCCAGCGGTACTGCAGGCGGTTCGTGTCCTGGAACTCGTCGACCAGGATGTGCTGGAAGCGCTGGGCGTAGTGCTCGCGCAGGATCTCGTTGCGCTTCAGCAGCTCGTAGCTGCGCAGCAGCAGCTCGGGGAAGTCGACCACGCCTTCCTTCTGGCACTGCTCGTCGTACGCGGCATAGAAGTCCGCCATGCGCCGCGTGTTCTCGTCCGTCACCGGCACGTCGCGCGCGCGGACGCCTTCCTCCTTGTTCGCGTTGATGAACCAGGCGAGCTCGCGGTGCGGGAAGCGCTCGTCGTCGATGTTCAAGCTCTTCGCCAGGCGCTTGACGAGGGCCAGCTGGTCCTGCGAATCGAGGATCTGGAAGGCCTGCGGCAGGCCGGCGTCGCGGTGGTGCGCGCGCAGCATGCGGTTGGCGAGGCCGTGGAAGGTGCCCATCCACATGCCGCGCGGATTGACCGGCAGCATGGCGGTGAGGCGCGTCAGCATCTCGCGCGCCGCCTTATTGGTGAAGGTCACCGCCAGGACCCGGGCCGGAATGGTGCGCCCGCCCTTGATCAGCCAGGCGATGCGCGTGGTCAGCACGCGCGTCTTGCCGCTGCCTGCGCCCGCCAGGATGAGCGCGTGCTCGTCCGGCAGGGTGACTGCGGCTAGCTGCTCCGGGTTGAGGTGTTCGAGGTGAAGCGACAAAGCCCGGGCATTATAAAAGCTCTGCGCTAAGTTCCGCCCACTTCCCGCGGCTCGATCAGAAGGCCGAAGACGCTCCGAGGAAGAAGACCAGCGCCCCGATGCTGAGTGCGGTGCGGATGCCGTGCAGCGCGTTCCAGCTCGCCAGCAATTTGCGCGTTTCGTCGGATTGCCGATCGAGATCGGCGGACAGGAGCCGCTTGTTCGTCGGCATGATCACCACGAGGGTGATCGGTACCACGAGCCCCAGCAGCACGCCGCCGATGAGCCATGCGATGCTCGCGCCGGCGAGCCAGGCGATCACTGCACTCGCAAAGCCGATGAGCGCCAAGGGCGCCTGCAGCCACGTGGCGCGGCGGTAACTCGGCGCCCACTGCGCAAGGGCAGCGGCCGTACCGCACGACATTCGCGCGGGATGCTCGACCAGGTTGATGTAGAGCGCAGCGCCGGCGAAGAGCGCGCACGACAAAGTAGCGATGAACTGCATCGTCGTCTGCAGCACGACGCTTACCCGGAGACCTTCGGCTCCGTGATGCCGAACTTGCCGCGCAGCTGGTTGGCGAGCGCCTCGGCTTCGGCGCGCGAAGGGAGCTGGCGGATGCGCACGAAGTACACGAGCTTGTCGGCCTGCTTCACCGGCCAGAGCTCGGCGGGGTAGCCAGCACTCTGGAGCTGGTCGTAGAGCGCGAGCGCCGCATTCTGTTCATCGGCGCTCGCGAGGATGACGCTGAAGCGGCCGCTGCGCCGCGCGACGCCTTTGCCCGCCTGGAGATCGACCTCCGCCGACCACTGGTCGAGCTGCTTTTGCTCGACGGTGCCGACCGGTTGCGTCTTGCCCTCGATGCGCCGGAAAAATTGCAGCGGCCGGTTCATCGTCACCGGCGGCTCGCCTTCAGCGGTCACCTCGACCTCGCCCTCGATCAGGCAGACGATTTCGTTCGCCGGGCGGGCGCGGCCCCAGACGTCGGTACCGCGGATACCGGCGGTCACCTGCGCCGCGCGGATGCTCACTTCGCGCTTGCGGTTCTTCGCCACGACGTCGGTGGTGAAGCGAAATGCGCCCTCGAGCACGTTGAGGGCGGCCTTGAACAGCTCGCGCGCCGGATTCAACTCGGCGAAGCGCAGTTGGCCCTTCTCGCCGAGCTTGACGAGGCTGCCGTCGCCGAGCTTGACGAGCAGGCGCGAGCCCGCGCCGGTGACGACCTCGTCGCCCGCACGCAGTTCCATCCCGGGAATGATCGGCACGCGGCGCCCGGCGCGCTCGACCCACGCCGGCATCTGCACGCCTTCGATGGTCGCCGCTATCTGCGCCAACGCCGCGGTGTTGGCGATGCCGAGGACCGCCGCAACGAGCAGCAGACGAAGCGATTTCATGCGGTCCGCGGACTATATACCATCGGCGACGCTCTCCCCTGGGGCTGCCGACTGCTCGAGTGCTCCAGGGAAGAAATCGCGCCGGCTAGAAGATCTTGGGCGTCCTCTTGCCGTTCTTGAGGAGTGCCTTGCCGAGCGTGTCGTACTCCAAGGGCTCGTTGATCTTCACCGGGTTGTCCGCGAAATTAGCGAGGTTCACCGGCGCGTTATACCGCGAATAGGCAACACTCCAGTCGGCGGCGGCCGCATTCCAGTCGATGCGGAAAGTACCCGTGTCGACGGCGAGCACGCCATTGGACGCGTCGAGGTCGAACGCGGCCCTTAGCCTCGGCGGAACGTGCTCCGGCGCCGTCACCGCGGTTGGCTGCACCAGGCTCACCCCGGCTTCAAGGTCCTCGTGCATCGCGGCGAAGCCCGGCTCGTTGTCGCGGAAGCCGAGCATATGGCCGACTTCGTGCGTCACCACGGTGGCGAGGTCCATGCTGCCGGCGGTCACCGCTCCCGGCAGCGCCCAGCCATGGCCGGCAGCGTCATCATCGATGAGGATGGTGCGACCTTCCGCGTAGCCGAGCGCGTCGCCCGCGAGGTTGGTGGTGGTGATGTGGAAGCCCGCCAGAGCGGCCAGCCGCGCCTCGCCGTCGCCGAGCGTCGCCGTCCAGTACTGCGCCGCCGAAGCGGTGACTGCGTCGAGCTGCGCGCGGGTCAGCGCGGCCTGCGGCGCGCCTGTGCCGGCGTTTTCGGCAAGCATGTTGCTTCCGCTCTTCTGCGCGAATGCCGGGTCGTTGGTCCGGATCTTGACGTCGTCGAAGTTCGCCGCGCCCGTGGCTGCGAGCAGGCCGAACTCGCCGTCGACCACGACCCCGTTAAAGGCCTTGCCGAGCACCACGGCGCCGTTGAGTGTCACGCTCACCGTCGAGCCCTTCAACGTCACGCCGAGCGTGTAGTTCACGCCGGTATCGATCGTCTTCGCGAGCACCGCGTCGTTCACCCAGCCGGACCTCGTGTGGTGGCCGATGATGACCTGGTCGGCGGGAGCATCGATCGCCACAAACTTGAAGTCGTCCGCGGAGTAGCGGTCGAAGACGAAGCCCGCGCGCGTCTGCGTGTTCACCACCGCGGAGAGGTCGAGCAGCGAGTTGAGCTGCAGCCCGCTGATGCCGAGGTCGATCAGGCTGCTGGCGACGCCGCCCGCGGCCGGAGTGCCCGTGTAGCGGCCTGCGGCGACGTTCCAGCCGCCGGTGCGTGCCGCTACCGGGAACTGATTCGCAATGCCATCGGCGAAGTCCTCGGTGCTCTGGAACGTCGTCGCCGGCGGCACGACCAGCACCGCGATGTTGTCGAAGGTGCCGCGCGAGCTGTCCGAGCCCATGCCGAGCAGGCCGTAGTTCAGCCCCTGCGAGAAGCCGTCGACCATGCGCGGCTGGAAGGTGTGCGTGAGCGAGGCCTTGTTGTCGACCACGATCGTCGCGTTCACGCCGTTCACCGCGAGCAGCATGTTGTACACGATGTCGGCCTTGGCCTGGAAGGGCGTCTGCTTGTCGACCGCCCATCCCCACGCCGCGCGGTGTCCGATCACCAGCTTGTTGTTCGAGACGTCGATGCCGGCGAATTTGAAGTCGGAGTCGCTGACGTAGTCGAAGATGATGTACGAATTGCCCTTCCAGCCTTGGATCGGCTTGCTCATGCTCATCGAGACCTGCACCTCGAAATAGCCCGGCAGCGCGTCGCCGACGTGGTACACCGCGATCGCGTCGCCCTGAGGCGAATCGGCCGCCACCTGCAGCGCCGCGTTCGCCACCGAGAACTTGCCGGCCGCGACGAAGAAGCCGTCCATGCTGCCGTCGTTGAAGCCCGAGGAGCGCAGCACGTCGCGCTTGCCGCCGGGGATGTTGCCGGCCTGCGGATCGGACGGTGCGCCGGTCTGGTCCTGCCAGGCGAAGTCCTTCTGCAGCACCATGCCGAGCTCGCCGGCCGGCTCGCCGTTGCGCGCGGCATCCGCGCCCGTATCGCCCGGGCGCGTCGGATCGGCGCCCTGGCTTTCGGACAGCGCGTACAGGAACTCGTGCAGGTGCGGCATCAGCGTGCGGCTGACCGTCGCCTGGCCGAATGGCGCGAAGGGCACCAGGAAGCTGTTGTATTCACCCACCCAGTCGATCAGCCGGTCGCCGCCGGTGTTGGCAATCAGGACGTCGCGTCCGGCGCCGCCATAGGCGCGGTCTTCGTAAGTCGGATGCGTGTCGGGCCGGTCGTTCGCGCCGACCACCGACGGGTCGCCCTTCTTGGCGGCGTCGCCGAGCGTGGTCTGGTCGTCATCGGCGTTGATCAGGTCGTTGCCCCAGCCACCGTACGCGGTGTCACGGCCAGTGCCGCCGACCAGCCAGTCGTTGCCGTTGTCGCCGAAGATGACGTCGGCGCCGTCGTCGTGCACCGGACCGTAGGTGTCGACCTGCTGGCCGGTGGCCTTCGGCACGGTGCCGCCGTCGCGGAACACGCCTTCGGTCTGGTCGAAGTCGAGCAGCCACTCGAGCGGCACGCCGCCCATCTCGGGCTTCCACAGCGCGCCGCTGGCGGTGAGCTGGATCTTGCGCAGCGGGTCGTACTCGTCGTAGAGCGAGAACTCGCCGGCGCGGAAGCGGTTGTTGAGGTGGCGCCCGTCGAGGTCCTGGTCGTTGAACGCGAGCACGTCCCCCGGGTTCTGCACCGCCGGCACGCCGACGGCGGCGTAGCCGAGGTCGACGACGCCGACCGGATTGCCGTTGGCGTCGTACACCGGCGCGTACGCGTGGGGCAGCGCCTCGGCGCCCGAGATTGCATCGTCGCCAGAGCCGCCGTGGAGGAAGTCGCTGCCAAGACCGCCGAAGATGATGTCGTCGGCGAACGGCGTGCCGTTGGTGTTGTTCGGGAACTCGTCGTCCGTCGCGCGCCAGCCCGGGTCGTAGCTGAACGGCACCAGGTCAGCGATCTTCTTCAGCTGCCCCTCGACGTTGATGGTCGCGATCTGGACGTCGCCCGGGGTCGAGATCAGCTCGTTCAGCACGTCGCCGTTGTTGAACTTGGCATCCGGATCGGTGGCGAGCAGCGGCGCCAGGCCGTAGAGCGCCTCGCCGTACGCGCTGCTGTTGCGTCGCGTGTAGAGGAGACCGTCGTCGCCGAGGACGCCGTCCTGGCCGGTGCCGCCCGAGATCCAGTCGTGGCCGTAGCCGCCGACGACGTCGTCGTCCTGGCCTTCGCCAAAGATCACGTCGCTGCCGGTCATGCCGAAGATATAGTCGTCGCCGGATTCGCCGTGGATCAGGTCGGCCTTGCCGTTGTCGTTGTTGGCGATGCCGTTGACGTACGTGCCCCCTGCGAAGTCCGCGCCGCCCAGCGTGTAGTCGAGCTGCTTCATCGCCCGCGGCACGATCTTCAGCGGGCCGTAGTTGTCGTACGAGAACGTCAGGTACGCGTCGGTCGAGCCGCCGCCGGTGACCGGTCGGAACACGTCGGCGTTGTCGCCCATGATGAAGTCGGCATCGCGCGCATGCCCGGTCGCGGTCGTCGTGATCACGCCATTGGCGTCGATCGTGGCATCGCCTGTGTTGTTGCGCGAGATGTCGATGCCGGCGCCGCCGAAGATGCGGTCGGAGCCGTCCGGACGCATCTGCTCGGTGGTGAGGCCGAAGAGGTCCGAGCTGCCGCCGATCATGTCGTCCTGGCCGAGCCCGCCGTACATCAGGTCGTCGCCGCCGCTGCCTTCCATGTAGTCGTCGCCGTCGGTCGCCGCCTCGGGCACGTTGAAATACAGGTTGGCATCGGTATCGGGCGCCGTGCCGGCGTCGTTGACCGCGATGGCGATGGTGTTCGGCCCCGGATCGGCGGCGGCGCTGATCGAGCCGTCGCCCTGCATGACGTCGTTGCCGAGGTCGCCGAGCATCAGGTCGTCGCCGGCGCCGCCCGCCATCAGGTCGTCGCCGAACCGGCCCTGCGGATCGCCCTGCACGCCATCGGAGTGGTCGAGCACCTGGATGTCGCGCCCGACGGTGTCGTTCGGATCGCTCTGCGCCGCACTGCCGACGTTGGTCGTGATGGTGGAGTCGGTCGTCGTGTAGAGCTTCGACGCGGTCAGCAGCCGGAAGCGCGGATTGAGATCGTCGCCGCGCCGCCAGACGATGACGTTGTCGCCTTTCATCGCGTCGTTGCCGCTGCCGCCGTCGATCAGGTCGTTGTACTTGGCGGGGCCGTTCGCGGCCCGCACCGCGGGCAGCGTGAGCTCGTCGACGCCGCCGGCGACGTTGTGGCCGCCGATCAGGTCGTCGGCGCCCGAGCCGCCCCACATGCGGTCGTCGCCCTGCTGGCCGAGCATGACGTCGTCGCCTTCCTCGCCCCACATCACGTCGCCCTCGCCGCCCTTGCCGTCGCCGGTGTCGATGGCGAAGAAGTTGCGCGAGTTGAAGCTGGCGAGCGTGCTGAACTGCGGGTAGAGCCGGCCGTGGTCGCCGAACAGCACGTCGGCGTTGGCCGAGCCGTTGACCGCGGCGGCTTCGTCGCCGTCGTCGCCGTGGATCAGGTCGAGATCGGTGCCGCCGAAAGCGAGGTCGCTGCCCTCGTCGCCGTAGATGGTGTCGCGCCCGCCGCTCGTCGGCTGCTCGGTGGTGATCAGGTCGAGCGTGCCGAGGCTCGCGTCCGCGAGGCCGGTGCCGTACTTGGCATACAGCGCCGGGTTGTTCGCCGCGATGTCGATGCCCTGGATTTCGGAGAGGCGCCCGGTGGAGAGCCACTCGAAGGCGCCGTTGTCGCCCAGGATGACGTCGCCACCGTCGTTGCCGCTTGTCGTGAGCGTCGGCGAAGCGCGGTCACCGTAGAGCGTGTCGCCCTTCACGCCGCCGGCGATGATGTCGCCCTTGGCGTTGCCGGAAATGGTGTCGGAGCCGCCGTACTCGGGATGCTCCTCGTCCGTGGTGCGGATCGTCATCACCGCGGCGTCCAGAACCACCTTGAGATCGGGGCCCGTCGGGCCGGCGAGCGCCACGAGGAATACGTCGGCGTTGTCGCCGAGCAGGAGGTCGCCGAGGTCGGCGGCCGCGGCGCTCGCCGCGGCGTCGTCGCCGTAGATCGTGTCGCCGGCGCTGCCGCCAATCGCGACGTCGAGCCCCTTGTTGCCGGAGATGACGTCGGAGCCGCCCATGCCGTCCTCGTAGGAACGGATGAGGTCGAGCGTGTTGCGGTCGGTGTCGGCGCCGAACGTGAAATCGAGCTCGCCGTTGTCGCCGAGCATGATGTCGTTGGCGTCGTTCGCGATGGTCGCGGCGGTAGGCGCCGCGCGGTCGCCGTACATCGTGTCGATGCCGCCGTTGTTGACGCCGCCCAGCATGATGTCGGCCTTGGCGTTGCCGGACATGGTGTCGGCGCCGCCCTTGCTTTCGCCCGAGACCACGTTGTCGGTGGTCATGATGCGATCGACCGCCGTGCCGGTGGCCATCGTCGCCACCTGGACCTTGAGGCGTCCGCTGGTGCCGATGAAGAAGATGTCGGCGTTGTCGCCAAGCATGATGTCCTCGCCGTCGGCCGAGCCGGTCGAAGCGTTCGCGTCGTCGCCGTACATCTGGTCGCCGCCGGTGCCGCCGATCAGCACGTCGTCGCCCGCGTTGCCCGAGATCTGGTCGGTGCCGCCCAGCCCGTCGCGGTAGGAGCGGATGAGGTCGAGCGTCGTCAGGTCGTGCGTGCCGTCGAAGTCGAAATCGAGCTCGCCGTCGTCGCCCAGGATGACATCGTTGCCGGCGTTGCCGAAGAGCACGTCGACGCTGCCGTTCACGCCGCCGAAGATGACGTCGGCGCCGAGCTCGCCCTCCGCGTACTCGTGGCCGCCGGTGCTGTCGCTCGTGTCCGTGGTGCGCACGCGGCTCAGCACGCCGAAGTTGTCGGCCACCGGGGTCTTGCCGGCGAACAGCATCTCGCCGTTGTCGCCGACCATGATGTCGTTGTCGCTCGCCTCGGCGTCGGTCGCGCCGCGGAAGGCGCCGACCACGCCGCCGGTCACGACCTTGCCGTGCCCGCCGAAGAGGAAGTCGCTGCCGCGCCCGCCGAAGATGTAGTCGTTGCCGTTGTCGCCGTAGATGGTGTCGTCGAACGGCGCGCCGGTCGCGCTGCCGATCACCGTCTCGATCGAGCGGAAATGCCGATGGTCGAGCACGATCTTGCCGCCGTCGCCGATCAGCACGTCGTTGCTGATCTCGGTCGGCGAGCCGGCCGAGGGCAGGCGCGGATCGACGTCGCCGCCCATCCGGTCGTTGCCGCCGCCGCCCAGCATCAGGTCGTCGCCGGCGTCGCCGGACATCATGTCGTTGCCGTCGGTCGCCTGCACGTCGGTGACGATCAGATCGGTGGTGCGGATATCGTCGTCGTGGAACGCGCCGGTCGCGAGCGCCGGGTTGCCGAGGCCGATCAGCTTGTCGGGGCTGCCGTCGAGCTTGAGCTTCGCCACCAGGCCGTCGTCACCGAACATGATGTCGTTGCCGGTGCCGCCGACGACGAGGTCGTTGCCGCTGCCGCCGAAGAGGATGTCCGGCTCGGTCTGGCCGAAGACCTGGTCGTCGTCCTCGTCGCCGAACATGACGTCGGCGCCGGCGTCGCCCTTCACGACGTCGTTGCCGGTGTTGCCGTGGATGAAGTCGTTGCCCTGGCCGCCGGAGATGACGTCGGCGCCGGCGTCGCCGGCGATGGTGTCGGCCTGGTCGCCGCCGAAGATGCTGTCGGCGTTGTCGCCGCCGTGCAGGTCGTCGAAGCCCTTGCCGCCGAGGATGATGTCGTCGCCGCCTTCACCCTTCACGGTGTCGTCGCCGCTGCCGCCGAGGATCATGTCGTTCTCGGCGCCGCCGGAGATCTTATCGTTGCCGCCGAAGCCGAGATCGGTCGCCTGGAACGTCGCGGTCATGGCGGTGTAGATCGCGTCGATCTGGTCGCTGATCACTGCCGGATCGACCGGCGTCGTGACCGGCGTCGGCACGTACGCCGCAGGCCGCAGCGAAACGATGTCGATGTGGCCGCCGGTCTTGGTGTACTCGAAGCGCCCGCCGTCGCCGATGATGACGTCGGTGCCGTCGTCGCCCTTCAGCGTGTCGCTGCCGCCGCCGCCGAAGATGACGTCGTCGCCTTTCCCGCCCTCGACGGTGTCGTCGCCGTCGGACGAAGTAATGCGGCTGCTGACGAACGGCGCGGAGAGCGTATCCGCCACCTTGCCCTGGTCGCCGAACAGGATGTCGTAGCCGCCGCCGCCCTTGATGATGTCGTTGCCTTCGCCGCCGTAGATGACGTCGTTGGCGTCGCCGCCGGTGAGCGTGTCGTTGCCCAGCCCGCCGACGATGCGGGCGCCAGGAACGGAAGCCGAGCCGGTGCTGTTGATGTACTCGATGCGGTCGTCGCCGACGCCGCCGTCGAAGTCGCCGGTGATGCCCGAGCCGTCGAACTTGTCGAGCAGGATGACGTCGTTGCCCTGGCCGCCGAGGCCGACGATGTGATGGATGCCGCTGTACGTCTTGCCCTCGCTCTTGCTGACGCCGAGCTTGTCGGACCAGACGAGCACCTTGTTCGAGCCCTGGTATTCGAGATTGAACTCCTCGTTGCCGTCGGAGGTGTCGCCGTTCAGGCGATCCTTGGCGTTCGGCCCCATGTTGAGGTAGAGGTTGTCATCCGCCTTGGTGGCGAGCACCGAGTCGCGCTTGGAAGTGTCTTCGAACGAGAACAGTTCGGTCTTCGGCGTGATCGGGATGTCCTGGCGGAAGGCCAGGAATTCGATGAACGCGAACAGCTCGAAAGTGAGCCCGCCGCCGACATCGAATGCCGCAAGCGGGTTGCCGCCTTCGGCCACGATGGCGCCGGCGATCTCGCTCAAATGCACATGGTCGTCGGGGATGGCGTCGTGCCAGTCGAAGGTGATGGTGGCGTCGATGCCGCCGCCCACGCCGGCGCGCGCGATGCCCAGGTTGAGCTCGGCGGCGCCCACTAGGCCAAACTCGAACTTGACCTCCGGCGCATCCGTGCCAGTGGCGTCGCTGTCCTTGAAGAAGAAGCCGTCGAACACCAGCCCCGGATTGCGGAACCCGCCCTCGGCGTAGCGCTTGTAGCCGAAGGTATCGAAGCCCACGGCGTGCAGGTCGACGCCGAAGCTGAAGCTGATCTCGATCGACACGGCGAGCGGCCCAAACACGGGGAACACCTGCAGATAGTCGAAGCTCACCACGAGCGGCGGCAGGTCGTACTGCAGCAGCGTGGCGTTCTGGTCCAGGAAGAGCTTCATGCCCTCGCGCTGCAGCTCGAGGATCGGCACTGACAGGTCCTCCGCCAGCGCGTGGTCGCGCACCGCCGATAGGAAGCTGTTGCCGCTGACCGTCGGGGCGAAGGTCGGATCGAGCGTCAATCCGCTCGTCGGATCGAGCGGGTCGAGCGCATCGATGTCGATGTCCGACAGCTTGGAGCCGGGGTCGTTCGGATCGAAGTTCGTGATTCCGGCCGCGTCGTCGTACAGCACCAGATCGCCCAGCTTGAGCAGCGGCGCGTTGAGGAAGTCGTTGATGGCGCTGATGACGTCGAGGATGTCGGCCACCGCGTCGATGAAGCGCGGATCGAGGTCATCGCCGCCGAAGATCGCGGCGAGGTCGAGCAGCGTGAACGGCTCACCCGCGAGATCGGAGAGGATCGGAATCGGCGCGGTGAGCATGTCCACCACCGGCATGAACGGCTCGATGAAGTCGGAAACCTCGCCGAACAGCGGCCCGAGCAGCTGCTCGGCGATGGAGCCGGCGTCCAGCTCGATGTGCTCGAGCGCGATCTTGTGGATGCCCGCGACGACCGCGTCGCCGTCGAGCGACTCGACATCGGTGCTCGCGAGCGACCAGTTCGTGATGAGATCGGCGTGCATCTCGGGCAGGCCGGGCATGGCCTGCGTCACGAGGTGCAGGGAAGTGGAATGCGGCTTGCTCGGCAGATGACCGCCCTGCACGGTGGCGACAGCGTCGACGCTGCCCAGGTCGGAGAAAGCGAGGTGCTCCGATGACGCGTCGGCGCCGTTCTGCACGTCGATGTCGAAGTCGATCTTGGCGCCGGTATCGCTGCCCCCAGTGACCTGGGTTGGCAGGAAGCCGTACGTGCCGTCGTGCGTGCCGCCCGGCAGCGTGACGGTGAGCTTGAGATCGATGTCCTCGGCGTCGGAGACGTCCATGTACGCGCTCTGGCCGAAATTCATGCCGAAGCCGAGATCGACCGACCAGTCGAACTGCACCTGCACCGGCGTATCGACGTCGAAGCCGAGGTTCGGGATGCCGAAGTCGAAGTCGTCGATGACCAGCGTCTCGGTGCGGCCGACGGTGAAGTTCCACTGCCGGTACCAGTCGGCGATCGCGACGCCGTTGTCGCCGACGTTGTCGGTGGCGACGACCGCGCTCTTCAGGTAGCCGTGCAGCGCCCCGCCCGGGTTGAACAGGCCCGCGAGCAGTCCCTGGACGATCGTGTCCGGATTCGGGTTGATCGCGTTCTCGATGCCGCTTTTCAGCGCCCCCACCAGCGTCTCGCGGAACTCCTCGATGAAGAGCACGTCGGCCATCTGCTCGCCCAGGAACGGCAGCTTGAGGCTGAGGATCCTGCTCGAGAGCGCGTCGGTCAGGCTTTCGAGATAGATGTTGACCGTGTCGATCGCGAGGCTGATGTTGTCGAATGGGTCGAAGTCGAGCGCGCCGCTCTGGATGTCGCCGGCGATGCCCGAGAAATCGGGCGTCACGACGCTGACCGTCTCTATCGGACCCTGCGCGGTGAACTGGCCGAGGAACGCATCGGGGCCTTCGCCGCCGTAGAACATCGGCAGCACGATGTCGATCTCGTTCTTGGAGACCACGGCGTCCTGGAAGTCGTCGAACGTCACGTCATCGATGAGCTTGCGGTCGCTGCCGCCGAAGTCGAGCCCCGGCAGGCTGAAATCGACGTCGATCGTCGCGTCCGCGTCCTGGATGAAGACGGCGAGCGGTCCAAGGGAAGCGTAGAACACCATGCCGGCCCCGTCCTCGCCGCCTGCGAATTTCTGTCCCTCGCCCTCGACGTGCAGCTCGGCGGAGATGCTGCTCGTGTCGAGCAGATAGGCGTCCTGCGGCGTACCGAGGTCGATCGCCGTGTGCAGCTCGACGTCGAGCACGCCCGACACCTTGAGCACGCCGCCGCTCGTGAGCTTCGGCAGGCCGCCGCCGACATCGATGTCGAGGCCGAGCTTGGTGCTGAGCGTCTCGTTGAGCGACAAGTCAAGCAGCAGCAGATTGTTCACCTTGTCGAAATCGAGGCGCACGAAATCGACCGCGTCGGCATCGTCCGGGTCGACCCCGACCGGCAAGCCAAACGCGCCGCGCAGGGCCTGGGCCATGCCCTGCAGGCTGAGCGCGGGCAGGTCGAGCGCCGCGGGGTCGAGCGCGGCCGTGGCGGTGTCGAGCACGAAGTCGGCGTTGTCGACCGACCTGGCGAAACCGTCGACCAGGTGAAGCAGATCGCTCACGCTGCGGTTGATCGCCGGCAGCTTGGTATTGAAGAGCGCAAAACTCGAGTTGACGTCCGCCAGGACGGCTTCGAGGCCGTGCAGCGCTGAGGCGAGGTGCGAATAGTTCAGGTGCTCGAACGCGGCGAGATCGCCGATGCCCGAGAGGTCGAGCGACGCCGTCGGCGCCGTCGGGCCGAAGGGCTCGCCGAAGCCGGTGAGATCGATGGGCACCACGTATGACATGCCGTCGAGGGCGGCAAAGCCGCTGCCGAAGCCAAGGTCGTCGAAGCCCGGCTGCACGTCCACGCCCAGCGTGAACTCGCCGAAGGCATCCCTCGTGCTTTGCGTGCCGCTCGCCTGCGCGACCGCGGCGAGCCCTTTGGAAAAGATGAACTCGTTATTGTTGAAGCTGCCCGTTACGTGCGCCAGCGTCAGCGTGCCGCCATCGACGCCCACCACCACCGCGGTGGCGCCGCTGATACTGCCGGTGATGAAGTCCCCGGCGTGGAATGCGCCGAAGGCGTTGTGGTACGCGAGTTCCTGCGCCTTGCTGACCACCGGGTTCGCCACGGCGCCGGTCTGCGCCAGCAGCTCGGCGAGCGTCACCTGGCCGTCGCTGTCCGGGTCCTGGAGCACCGCGGTCATGTTGGCGACCAGGCTGCCGTCCATGGTGGTGTCGACGCCGACGATGCCGAACAGCGCCTCGCCCGGCACGCCGCCGGCCGGCGTGTGCAGCTGGAGGCCGTCGAGCCGCATCTTTGCGTCGCGCACGAAGAAGCGTTCATCGAGGTGCGTGACACCGATCCCGCCGCCCTCGATGAGGTGCGGATCGCCGTCGCCGAACTGGTTCTGCGTCCCGGTATTGCCGGCGCCGAAGAAGCCGAGGCCGAGCACCGCAGTGGAGGCATTTGCCGAGTCGACGCGGAATTGGTGAGTGCCGACGGTATGGTCGACGAGCCGCAGTCCGGTGTGCGTGGCGTTGAAGTCCGCCGTGACATTGACGCCCGTGGTGGCGTTGATGTTGTCGAGCACATCCTGCACGGTCGGATTCATCGGCAGGGTGTCGAGCACGATGGCGTACTTGCTGCCGTCACTCGCCGTGATGACAAAGTCCGTCTGGTTGGCGCTCATCACGGCGCTCAGGCCGAGCCCCGACTGTGCGAAGGCGTTGGCGCTGGTGATGCTGAACGTCGTCAGGGCATTCTTGGCCGCAAGCACAAGGCGCGTGCCGTCGAACTGCGCCACGATGCTGGGGCTCAGGTTGGCGGTGGCGAGCGAGTTGTTGACATCCGCGGCGAGGTCGCCCATCGACCGGTTAAGGGTCGAGGACTTGAGGACGGTCACAACGACCGCGGCGCCGCCGTTCACGGAAATGGAGAATGTCGCGTCGCCGGCGAGCTGATATTGCGGATCCTGGCTGGGCGACGAAACCGGCACGTCGACCGTGCCGGTGATCGCGCGCACCTTCTTGAGGTCCACGCCGTGGCCGCCATTCAGTTCGGCGAGCGGCGTATCGGGGAAGATCACCGCTCCCGGCGGCGTGAGGTCGATGCCGAAGGTCAGGTTGAGGCCGGTGCGGCCTTCCAGCGTGACCTTGGTGTCGGCCGGCGCGGCAGCGGCGTCGACCGTCATCTTGGCGAACGGACTGAGGCTGACGTCGTACTGGAACGGCGTATCAAAGGAAACCTTGGTGCGGTCCGCCGCGATCAGGTCGACCTGGTAGGTCAGCTCGTTGGTTCCAGTGTGGTACGCGGCATTGATGCCGCCGGCGCCGCTCAAGGCGACGTTGAGGACCGTGTGCAGCCGGCTCGCCAGCTCCTGGGCGGTGACGAATGCCGGGATGAGGAACGAGTCGCCGTCGACGGTGACTTTCTTCAGCAGCTTGTCGGTGTCGGCGTTGGAGCCGTCGATGCCGTCGCCGCCGGTGTCGAACACGAGCAGGTCGATGAGGCCGGAGAACTTCTTCTTGTCGGCGTCGGTGAAATTGAGCAGATCCGACAGCGTCTTGCCGGTGAAGGGGATGTCGTAGCCGACGAACAGGCTCGAATCCGAGATCTGCTGCAGCGCCGTGCCGAGGCCCATGATCAGGCCGACCATGTTCTCGGCACCGAGCAAGTTGAAATTGAGCGGCTCGGCCATGTTGACGAGCCGGATCTCCTCGGTGAGGGTGCCGCTGGCGGGAACCGAGCCCACCGGGCTGTCCTGGTTCGCCACCGTTGGGTCGTAGGAGAAATGCAGCGAGAAGCGCTTCGCCTGCGCGTCGTAGTCGGCCACGCTCGAGCCGAGCGGGCTGAAATTCGCGACCAGCGCCACGTGCTGCGGATCCCAGTCGTCGTGCGGCACCGTGGTGGCGTCGTCCAGCCCGGGCAGCACCTTGACCGGCAGGTCAAAGGTGGCATGCGATGCGCCGCCCGTCGCGGACGAGAACAGCTCGTCCGTCGGGTTCACGAGCAGCTCCTGATGCGTCACGCCGGCATCGAAGGTGAGCGTCTTCGAGATCTCGATCGACTCGCCGCCCGCGTCGAGGCGCAGCTTGCCGCCGGCGTTGGACGCGGTCACGTCACCGCCCAGCCCCGCGTCGGCCAGCGCCGCATTCACGTCGGCGACGAGGTCGTCGATCGTCTGGTTGCCCGCCTTGATGCTGAAGGCGGCGACGTTCGCGTTCTGCCCTCTCAGCACGATCTTGCCGCTCACTGCCTCGGCATCGATGGCGAGGCCTTGCGCGGCGAGTGCGGCATCGATATCGGCCGCCAGGTCGTCCACGTCGCCGTTCGAGACATCGGCGGTAACCGAGATGTGCTTGGTCGTAGGGGCACCGCCGGCCATCGTCACCGTAATGTCGAACCGGGCGGTGCCGCTCAGATCGCCGCTCGAGACGGCGCTGTTCGCCGCGGTCAGAGAAAGCGTCGCGGAAGCATCCGGCGCAAAGCCGATTTCGCTCGTCGCTGTGCCGGAGGCCTGGACCCGGATGCCAGTCACGCTCGAGTCGATGCCCTCGAAGCTGATCTTGCCGCCCGAGTTCATCACCATCACCAGCGGGAACAGGATGCCGTCGAGCTTGCCGTCGATGTCGGCCGCCAGATCGTTCGCGTTGCCGTTGCCGTCGGTGTCGGTGTCGGAGAGCGTGAAGCTTTGCGTGTGTTGCGAGCCGTCGGTGCGAGTCACCGTGACCGTGAAGTTGGCGTCGGCGCTAATGTCGAAAACGGAAGGCGCGTTCGGCGCGGTGACCTGGTCTTCGCTTCCGGGAAGGCTGGCCGTCTGCGAGTAGTTGAAGCCGATGTCCGCCTTGGCCGGATCGGGACCGCGCACCGTGACGACGTGCGCCAGGTGGCCGCCGACCGACAGGAGGAACACCTGGTCGGACGTGTACTCGAACGCGTTCGGTCCGTCGCCGTCGGGGGTCGCATCGATGATGCCGCCGACGTTCAGCGACTCGTTGGCGAAACCAAGCGGTGTGTCGGAGGTCGACACGAGCGCGAACTGCACCTTGCCGCCCGTGATGTCGGCGCTGACCAGGCCCCCGAGGCCTGCGCTCGCCAGCGCCGCGTTGATCTGGCTCTTGAGCGTGGCGTTGTCGGGCGCATTGCTGTCCGCGACCAACACCGGCGTGGTGATGCCGACGTTGCCGATGCGCAGGAAGAATCCGGCGTCGTGCGCCAGGTCCGCGCTCGCCAGGGAATTCGCCGCGGTGACGACGCCCGAGGTCGACTCGACGCCGCGCTGGCTGTCGGTGAAGCCGAGGACCGCCGGATCGTCCGGGTCGAGCAGCTTGGTCTGGATGTCGGCCCGCAGGTCGAAGTCGCCGTTCACCACCTGCGCGCCGAGGAAGCCGATGTTCAGGTTGAAATCGAGGTCGGGGTCCTTGGCGACCACGCTGGCGAGCAGCGGATCGGCTTTGCGCACGAAGAAGTCGTCGAAATCGATCTGCGACGGCGTCTTGCCGCCGGTGAACACGCCGAAGTCGAGGCCGAACGAAAGCGTCGTGTCGACCGGCACCTTGACCGGCTGCGGATCGCTGCTGGATCCGGTGAACGGCAGCAGCTTGATCGCGTCGCCCTCGAGGCCGAGGTCGATCGGCATGGCGTGCGAGACCGTGAGCTCGAAGCTGACTGAGAAGGTCTCTTCGGCGTCGGGGTTCTCGGTCGTATCGTGCGCGTCGACGATCTTGAAATCGACCGTGTACTCGCCGCCGAGCTGGTTCAGCGTGTGGTCGAGGCCAAAGTAAGGGAAGTTTCCGTTAAGGAAGTTCTCGAAGGCGGCCGTGCTGGTACTGGAGCCGACCGAATTCAGGAAGGTGCTCGCGGGCTCGAAGAACCAGCCGCCGAGGAACTCGCCGGCGTCGACGAGGCCGTCGTGGTTGGCGTCGAGATCGTCGAGGACCGTTTCGTCATCGTCCGAGGAACTGAAGAAGAGGCCGTTGACGTGGCCGTCGCCGTTCGCATCCACCGCCACAGTGAGGAGATCTCCGACCGTCGGCGCCTCGTTCACCGCCCGGCCCTGGCTGTCGGTACTCACCTTCATAAGCAGCGGTACGCGCTGCGCAAACGCGTCGCCGGTCAGGACGGCGTTGAGGTGATCGTCGACATGCCCGAGCCCGTGCGCCATGGCACCGGCCGCCTCCGGGATGAAGTCGGCCGAGAGCAGAATGCGCGGCTCCATTGCCTCGAAGCGCATGCGCCGGCGCGCGGCTGCCGGCTGGGGCGGGCGGCTCCAGATCTGCGAGATCGCCCGGGCCAGGCGGTTGACTAGGGGCGCGGCAAGGTCGTCGCGAGCGGTTGCGCTCATGGCATATCCCAGCGTCTGATGGAGGGGTTCGCGGGGAAGCCGGACGTGACGCGCCCTGGACGTTCGCTTGCCGATGCACATTGCACCTGCGCGCGCACTGCCTCTCCCCTAGCGGCAGGAAAAACGGATGCTGGAAGGCAAAACGGCAACCGTCGGACCGCGCGTCGCCTTGGGCGACGGGCCCGCTTGGCACCTAAATCTGAATCCCCCCTTCCCTGCTCCCCCGCTTCTACCGCTGCGCGCAGGATAAACGCAGCGCAAGCCGTTTGGAAGCTTTAAGTTCACTTCCACCGGCCGGCGAACCGACTGAACGATTTGATATCGGTCGGCGCCGGAACCGATTCAACGAGTTCGCGCGCCTTATCACCAGCCTACGTGAATCGTTGCGGGACCTGTCGCTCAGAGGGGGAAAGCTATAATCCGCGGCTTTCTCCGTGACAGTTTGATGCAAGACATCTACGAACCCGCAGGGGTCGAGCGCGACGCCCAGGAGTATTGGGAGCGCCAGCGCTCGTTCCATGTCACGGAGGATCCCGCCAAGCGGAAGTTCTACTGCCTGTCCATGTTCCCCTACCCCTCGGGGAAGCTGCACATGGGGCACGTAAGGAACTACACCATCGGCGACGTGCTCACGCGCTACTACCGGATGCGCGGGTTCAACGTGCTGCAGCCGATGGGCTGGGACGCGTTCGGTCTGCCGGCGGAGAACGCGGCGATGGCGAACAAGGTGCCGCCGGCGAAGTGGACCCACAGCAACATCGCCACGATGAAGTCGCAGCTGAAGAGCCTCGGCTTTGCGCTCGACTGGCATCGCGAGCTCGCCACCTGC
>DASQAW010000469.1:0-10348 GCA_035635495.1 Burkholderiales bacterium | reverse complement strand
CCGCTGGGCGTAGCCGGCGAGCAGCTCGAGCGTCGAATCGCCGCTGCGATGGTCCGCCACGTAGAACGCCGCCTGCTGCGCGTTCACCAATGGCGTCAGCTCGCTCAGGATCAGGCGCGAGACCGTCACCAGGTCGCGATGCCCCTGCAGCATGCGCGTGAACCGCGCGAGGTGCGTCTTCAGCCAGTCCTGCTCGGTGTTCTTCCGCGTGGTGTCCTTCAGGTTGCGGATCATCTCGTTGATGTTGTCCTTCAACGAGGCCACCTCGCCCTGCGCATCGACCGTAACGGACCGCGTCAGGTCGCCCTTGGTCACCGCCGTCGCCACTTCGGCGATCGCGCGCACCTGGCTCGTGAGGTTCGCCGCGAGGCGGTTGACGTTGTCGGTGAGGTCGCGCCAGGTGCCGGCCGCGCCCGGCACGCGGGCCTGTCCGCCCAGTTTTCCTTCGCTGCCGACCTCGCGCGCGACGTTGGTCACCTGGTCGGCGAAGGTCGCCAGCGTGTCGATCATGCCGTTGATGGTGTCGGCCAGCGCCGCCACCTCGCCCTTCGCCTCCACCGTCAGCTTGCGCGTGAGGTCGCCGTTGGCGACCGCGTTCACCACGCTGGCCACGCTGCGCACCTGGCTCGTGAGGTTCGCCGCCATCGAGTTCACGTTGGCGGTGAGGTCGTTCCACACGCCGCCGACGCCCTGGACGCGCGCCTGGCCGCCGAGCTTGCCTTCGGTGCCCACCTCGCGTGCGACGCGCGTCACCTCGGCGGCGAACGCGTTGAGCTGGTCCACCATCGTGTTGATGGTGCTCTTGAGCTCCAGGATCTCGCCCTTGACGTCCACCGTGATTTTCTTGGACAGATCGCCGCGCGCCACTGCCGTGGTGACATCCGCGATGTTGCGCACCTGGCCGGTGAGGTTCGCCGCCATCGAGTTCACGTTGTCGGTGAGGTCCTTCCACACGCCGCCGACGCCGACCACCTGCGCCTGCCCGCCGAGCTTGCCGTCGGTGCCCACCTCTTTCGCGACGCGCGACACCTCGCCCGCGAACGCGTTGAGCTGATCCACCATGGTGTTGATGGTGCTCTTCAGCTCCAGGATCTCGCCGCGCACATCGACGGTGATTTTCTTGGACAGGTCGCCCTTGGCGACGGCCGTGGTGACCTCGGCGATGTTGCGCACCTGGCCGGTGAGGTTGGCCGCCATCGAGTTCACGTTGTCGGTGAGGTCCTTCCACACGCCCGCCACGCCTTTCACCTGCGCCTGGCCGCCGAGCTTGCCGTCGGTGCCCACCTCGCGCGCCACGCGCGAGACCTCGGAGGCGAACGCATTGAGCTGATCGACCATCGTGTTGATGGTCGACTTGAGCGTCAGGATCTCGCCTTTCGCCTCGGCGGTGATCTTCTTCGACAGGTCGCCCTTGGCGACCGCCGTGGTGACCTCGGCGATGTTGCGCACCTGGCCGGTGAGGTTCGCCGCCATCGAGTTCACGTTCTCGGTGAGGTCCTTCCAGACGCCGCCGACGCCCTTCACCTGCGCCTGCCCGCCGAGCTTGCCCTCGGTCCCGACTTCCCTTGCCACCCGGGTCACCTCGGCAGCGAAGCCGTTGAGCTGGTCCACCATCGTGTTGAAAGTGCTCTTCAGCTCGAGGATCTCGCCCTTCACGTCCACCGTGATCTTCTTCGACAGGTCGCCCTTCGCCACGGCGGTGGTCACCTCCGCGATGTTGCGCACCTGGCCGGTGAGGTTGGCGGCCATCGAGTTGACGTTGTCGGTGAGGTCCTTCCACACGCCGGCGACGCCGAGCACCTGCGCCTGGCCGCCGAGCTTGCCTTCGCTGCCCACCTCGCGCGCCACGCGCAACACCTCGCCGGCGAAGGCGTTGAGCTGGTCCAGCATCGTGTTGATCGTGCTCTTCAGCTCCAGCACCTCGCCCTTCACGTCCACCGTGATCTTCTTCGACAGATCGCCCTTCGCCACCGCCGTGGTCACCTCGGCGATGTTCCGCACCTGCCCGGTGAGGTTGGCGGCGAGCTGGTTGACGCTGTCGGTGAGATCCTTCCATACGCCGCCGACGCCCGGCACCACGGCCTGCCCGCCGAGCTTGCCATCGGTCCCGACTTCTCTTGCCACCCGGGAGACCTCGGAGGCAAACGCATTGAGCTGATCGACCAGCGTATTGAACGTGCTCTTCAGCTCAAGGATCTCGCCCTTCGCCTCGGCGGTGACCTTCTTCGAAAGATCGCCTCGGGCGACGGCCGTGGTGACCTCCGCGATGTTCCGCACCTGGCCGGTAAGGTTCGCGGCCATCGAGTTCACGTTGTCGGTGAGGTCCTTCCACACGCCGCCGGCGCCCTTCACCTGCGCCTGGCCGCCGAGCTTGCCCTCGGAGCCCACCTCTTTCGCGACGCGCGACACCTCGCCCGCGAACGCGTTGAGCTGGTCCACCATCGTGTTGAACGTGCTCTTCAGTTCCAGGATCTCGCCCCTGGCTTCGGCGGTGATCTTCTTGGAAAGATCGCCCTTGGCGACCGCCGTGGTGACGTCGGCGATGCTGCGCACCTGGCCGGTGAGGCTGGCCGCGAGCTGGTTGACGTTGTCGGTGAGGTCCTTCCACACGCCGGCCACGCCCGGCACCTGCGCCTGGCCGCCGAGCTTGCCGTCGGTGCCCACCTCTTTCGCGACGCGCGACACCTCGCCCGCGAACGCGTTGAGCTGGTCGACCATCGCGTTGATCGTGCTCTTCAGCTCGAGCACCTCGCCTTTCGCCTCGGCGGTGATCTTCTTCGACAGGTCGCCTTTCGCGACCGCGGTGGTGACGTCCGCGATGTTCCTCACCTGCCCGGTGAGGTTGGCCGCCATGAAGTTCACGTTGTCCGTGAGGTCCTTCCACACGCCGGCCACGCCCTTCACCTGCGCCTGGCCGCCGAGCTTGCCTTCCGTGCCCACCTCGCGCGCGACCCGCGTCACCTCCGCGGCGAAGCCGTTGAGCTGATCGACCATCGCATTGATGGTGTTCTTGAGCTGGAGGATCTCGCCCTTCGCTTCCGCCGTGATTTTCCTGGACAGGTCGCCTTTGGCGACCGCCGTGGTGACGTCCGCGATGTTCCTCACCTGGCCGGTGAGATTTGCGGCCATCGAGTTGACGTTGTCGGTGAGGTCCTGCCAGACGCCGCCGACGCCGGGAACCTGCGCCTGGCCGCCGAGCTTGCCTTCGCTGCCCACCTCGCGCGCCACGCGCGACACCTCGGAGGTGAAGGCGTTGAGCTGCCCGACCATCGTGTTCACGACCGTGCCGAGGCGCAGCGCCTCGCCGCGCAGCGGGCGGCCCTCGGCTTCGAGCACCATCGTCTGCGAGAGGTCGCCCTTCGCCACCGAGCCGATGACGCGCGCCACCTCGTGCACGGGGTACATCACGTCGCCCACCAGCGTGTTGATGTTGTCGATGACGTCTGCCCAACCGCCGGTCGCGCCCAGCAGCTTCATGCGCTGAGTGAACTGCCCTTCCTTGCCGACCAGCTCCGCGACGCGCGCGATCTCCGCCGCCTTGGCTTCCTCGAGCTCGACGACGTCGTTGAAGGCCTGGGCGATCTCGCCGTCGATGCCGGTGAGATTGAGCGGCATGCGCACCGAGAAGTCGCCGCGCTTGAACTGGCGCAGCGCTTTCAGCAGCTCTCCGCGATCGAGCATCATTTGCAGGCCTGCGTGCATGGATTCCATGGGAAGTCCCCTTGCGGGTCGTTCTAGTAGCTAAGTCCGTGATGCTACGGGGCAAATACGACAGGAGGTATCGGGGAAACGCGGCACCGGCCTGTCGTGATTCGAACTACAACCAACGGCAAAAAAATCGGCCCCGCGGGCCGATTTTTCGTGCGCAAAGCTAATCGACCAGGTGGTGGGCGATCGCGTAATGCATCAGCTCCGCGTTGGATTTCATGTTCATCTTGCGCAGGATGCGCGTGCGGTGCGTGCTGACGGTGTTGGGACTCAGGAAGAGCTCGTCGGCGATCTGGCGCACGGTCTTGCCCGACGCGATCATCCACATCACTTGATACTCGCGGTCGGAAAGCGTCTCGTGCAGCGGCTTGCCGCGGTTGTCCTCGAGCTCGAGCGCGAGCTTCTCGCCGAGCGTCGGCGTGACATAGCGCCCTCCACCGGCCACTTTGCGGATGGCGCTGACCAGTTCCTCGGGCGCGCTTTCCTTCGTCAGGTATCCGGCGGCGCCCGCCTTCAGCGCCCGGACGGCGTAGCGGTCCTCCGGGTACATCGAAAGGATGAGCACCGCGCGGCCCGGATAGCGCTGGCGCAACTCCTTGATCAGCTCGAGGCCGTTCTTGCCGGGCATGTTGTAGTCGAGCACCGCGACCTCCCACGGCACGCGGCGCGAGAGCTCGACCACTTCCTGGCCGTTGCGCGCCTCGCCCACCACGGTGAGGTCCTGCTCGACCGCGAGCATCTGCCGGAGGCCCTGGCGGACGACCGGGTGATCGTCGGCGATGATGACTTTCACTTCGCTCACGTCCTCTGGCGCAGCGGGATGGAAACGGAAACCCGGGTCCCATGACCCGCGGTGCCTGTGATCTTCACTTCGCCGCCGAAGAGCAGCGCGCGCTCGTGCATGCCGAGAAGGCCGAGCGACTTCTTGCCGTTCAGGTCGCTGTCGGCGATGCCGACGCCGTTGTCGATCACCTCGAGTGACACGCGCTCGTCGTTGACGCCGAGCTCCATGTCGACGCGGGTGGCACGCGAATGCCGCGCTACGTTGGTGAGGATCTCCTGGAAGATGCGGAACATCGTCGTCGACACGTCGATGTCGAGCTTCACTTCCGGCGGCAGCTTGGCACGGCAGCGGATGCCGGTGCGCTTCTGGAACTCCTTCGCCTGCCACGCCACCGCGGCGATCAGCCCCATGTCGTCGAGCATCTCGGGCCGCAGGCCGGTGGCGATCTTGCGCACCGTCTGCACCGTGGTGTCGATCAGCTTGCACATCGAGTCGGTCTTCTCGACGAGCGGCTTCTCGCGCAGGCGCTTCGCCAGCCAGGTGACTTCCATCTTCAGCCCGGTGAGCACCTGGCCCAGCTCGTCGTGAATTTCTCTCGCAATGTGCGCGCGCTCTTCCTCGCGCACGGAAATCAGATGCGCGGCGAGCCTGCGCAACTTGTCTTCCGATTCCTTCAGCCGCTCGCTCTTCCGGTGCAGCTCGACGAACACCGCCACCTTGGACTTCAAGATCTCGGGCACCACCGGCTTCTGCAGGTAGTCGACGGCGCCGACCTCGTAGCCGCGGAACATCGAGCCCATCTCGTCGGCGGCGGCGGTGAGGAAGATGATCGGCGTCAGGCGCGAGCGCTCGCGGCTGCGGATCAGGCGCGCGGTCTCGAAGCCGTCGATGCCGGGCATGCGCACGTCGAGCAGGATCACCGCGAAGTCGTTCTTCAGCGCAAGGCGCAGCGCCTCTTCGCCCGACTGCGCGATCATCAGGTTCTGGCCGAGGGTGGAGAGCAGCTCCTGCAGCGCGAAGAGGCTCTTCGGCTCGTCGTCGACGAGCAGGATCTTCGCCTGCGGGGCGGCCTCGCTCGTTACTTCCGGCGACAGGCCCTCGGGCACCGCGGCGCTACGCGCGGCGGTGGCGGCTTCGGACATGTTCACCCGACGAGCTGGTGGCGCACTGCGTAGTGGACGAGCGCGGCGTTGCTGGCAAGGCTTAGTTTGCGCAGGATCCTGGTGCGGTAGGTGCTCACGGTGCTGGGCGACAGGCCCATCTCGCGCGCGATTTCGCTGATCTGCTTGCCGGTCGCGAGTAGCCACATCACGCGGTACTCGCGGTCGGAGAGCTTCTCGTGCAGCGCCTTCTGCGGATCGCTGGAGCATTCCGACGCCAGGATCTCGGCGAGCGACGCGCTCACGTACTTGCCGCCGTTCGCCACCTTGCGTACGGCTGTCGTCAGCTCCTGCGGCGCGCTGTCCTTGGTGATGTACCCCGCTCCTCCCGCGCGCAACACGCGCGAGCCATGCACGTCTTCCGAGTGCATGCTCAGGATCAGCACGGGCTTCCCGGGAAACTCCTTCTTGATGTCGCCCAGGAGGTCGAGGCCGCTGCGCCCGGGCATGGAGAAGTCGAAGATCGCCATGTCCCACTCCACCTTCCGGGCGAGCTCGAGCGCCTCGTCGCCATTGGTGGCTTCACCGACCACGGTGGCCGCCGGATCGGACGCCAGCATCTGCTTGAGACCGTGGCGAACAATGGGGTGATCGTCGGCTATGAGAATTCGCATTGATCCCTCTTTTTGAGTGTCGTGTTCCCTGTGGGGGAAAGTATAGGCACGCCGGTGACGCTTGGCCATCCTATTTTCTCTTTTTCGTTCAAGGCTGTAGTCCATACTCGACAAGGCTGTCAGTATTCGCCCGACATGGGATTTTTGCACTGTGCGCCGCGATAGACCATGTCGCGCGCCGCGCGCAATGCTCGTCGCGTGAACCGACTGATTTTCCTCGCACTCATCTTTTCGTCCGCCGTGTCCGCCGCCGAGCCGCGCGCGATTGCCACTTTCGAATCCATAGGCATTTACTGGACGCCGCCCGCGGATCCGGGGCCTGGCGGCTGCCCGGTCCAGTTCAGAAAGGCCGGCGAGACCAGGTGGCGCGAAGGTTTGCCGCTCTGGTTCGACGCGCGCAACGGCGAATGCCGCGGCAGCCTGGTCCAGCTCGAGCCCGGAACAAGATACGAGATGCAGCTTGGCGCCACGCGCTTCAGCGCGAGCACGTGGAGCGAGCGCTTTCCAATTGCGCGCACCGTCAAAGTAACCGACCGCAAAACGCTGAGCATTACCGAAGGTGGCAGCGCCAGCGGCTACGTGCTGTACACCGGCAGCGCGACGATCGACAGCGGCGACAGCGAGCAATACAACGTCACCATCTCCGCGCCGTACGTCATCGTGCGCGGCCTCACGCTGAAAGGCGCGAAGCAGGACGCGATCCGCCTCATGGCGGGCGCGCACGATGTGGTGATCGAGGACAACGACATCAGCGGCTGGGGGCGCTTCCGCTACACCAACAGCAAGGGCTGGCAGATCGGCATGGACATGGACGCCGGCGTGCGTGCCGTATGCAGCAAGTCCTGGCAGCTCGAGCGCTCGATCGTCCAGAGAAATCGCATCCACCACCCGCGCTACGGCGCGAACAGCTGGTCGTGGGGCCATCCGGCGGGACCGCAGGCGATCACCTACAGCCATTGCGGCGGCAACCACGTCATCCGCTACAACGAGATCTACAGCGAGGACGGGCATTACTTCAACGACGCGCTCGGCGGCGAGGACAACTTCTCCGACATCGGCTTTCCGAACGCCGACAGCGACATCTACGGCAACCGCATCTCGCACGCGTGGGACGACGCGATCGAGGCCGAAGGCGGCAATCGCAACGTGCGCATCTGGGGCAACTACCTGGATCTCACCGCCACCGGCGTGGCGAGCACGGTGACCCACTATGGGCCCCTGTATGTATTCCGGAACGTGTACGCGCGCAGCCGCAAGCTCTCGGAGCGGGCTCCCGAGGCGGACGATCGCGGCCCTTTCGCCAAGGCCGGCGCGACGCGCGAATGGGGCGGCGGGCGGCGCTACTTCTTCCACAACACGGTTCTTCAGCCGGGAAATGCGGACGGCGCCGGCAGCGGCATCTCGGGGAACAGCGGACAGCCGCTCACCAACACCGTCTCGCGCAACAACATCTGGACCATCTGGAAGCCGCACTGGGAATCGATCAACGAGGCCGGCGGCAGCGGCAACGATTTCGACTACGACCTCTACAACGGCAAGCTGAGCACGTATCGCGGCGCGGAGAAGCATGGCATCGAAAGCGCCCAGCCGAACGCCGGCATCGATCGCGGCGTGCGCATTCCGAACTTCAACGACGGCTACGTCGGCGCTGCGCCGGATATCGGCGCGCAGGAAAATGGCGCGCCCGCTCTGCAGTTTGGATTAAGTCGGGACGCGGCGACATTGAGAACGGCGCGGAAACAGTGACTTGAACATTTCGTACGACATGCCGTCGTCGTTTCACCACAGATCCGTAGTGCCGATAACGACAAGCGAGTAATAAGCACTTGATGTAGCGCCACTTCTCCCGCTGGCACAGCGCGTGCTTTTGTCCCTGCCCGAACTATAAACCGCGGCAGACCCACGGACAGAAGCAGGGGCCGCACGCAGCAGCTTAGCGCTGCGTTTCGTTCGCGAAAGAAGGGAGAGACGTTTTGACATTCCGCAAATCGCAGATTGCTCTTGCCGCGCTTGCCGCATGCGGCGCAATGCCGCTGGCTGCACAGGCGGCGCCTTCCATTTCCTGGACCTCGCCGGCGAACGGCGCGGTGCTGAGCGGCCGCGTCAGCGGCGGCGCGTGCGCGGTGAACGCGAGCGCGGACACCACGCGCGTCACCTTCTGGGCGACCAACTGGCAGATCAACAACGACTACAGCGCGCCCTTCAACTGCGACCTGCCCACCACGCAGCTGCGTGACGGCTCGTACACGCTGCGTGCGGTCGCGTATGACGCGGGCGGTGTCGCCACCGAATCCGCGATCAACATCACGATCAACAACAGCGGCACGACGGTAACGCCAACGCCCACTCCGTCGCCTACGCCGTCGCCCACACCGACTCCGACTTCGACGCCGACGCCCACGCCGACCCCGACCTCGGGTACGCCGACGCCGGCGCCCTTCTCCGGCGCGCTCGACGTGTGGTTCAAGGCGCCCGCCGCGGGCTCGACGATTTCCGCCACCCGCAGCGGCGCGAACTGCTATGTGAATGCCTCGGGCAGCGTCAGCCGCGTCCAGTTCTTCATGGACAACACCGCGCTGAACACCGACAGCGGCGTGACGGACGGTATGCAGTGCGCGCTCGACACGACGAAGTTTGCGAACGGCTCGCACCAGCTCAAGGCTGTCGCTTACGACGCTTCGGGCGCATCGCGCACCGACGTCATCAACGTCAATGTCCAAAACAGCGCGATGCCGACGCCTTCGCCCACGCCAAGCCCGACTCCGTCGCCGACGCCTTCGCCAACCCCGTCGCCCACGCCGACGCCGACGCCGACACCCGGAGTGACGCCGACGCCGGCACCAGGCGCCGGTGCGCTCGACGTGTGGTTCAAGGCGCCGGGCGCGGGCGCCACGCTTTCCGGCACGCGCGCGGGCAATCAGTGCTACGTCGCCGGCACCGGCGTGACGCGAGTCGCGTTCTACCTCGACAACGTCGCGCTCAACACCGACACGACCATGTCGGACGGCATGCAGTGCATGCTCGACACCACCAAGTTCTCGAATGGCACGCACCAGCTCAAGGCCACCGCCTACGCGGCGAACGGCAGCTCGCGCAACGACGTGATCAACGTGATCGTCCAGAACAGCACAACGGTCACGCCCACGCCGACGCCCACGCCCACGCCGGTCGTGACGCCGACGCCGACTCCGTCGCCAACCCCGACACCCAGCCCGACCCCGACGCCGACCCCGAGCACGGCCATCGCGCCGGCCGACATCCTGGGCCAGGCGCAGGCGAACACGCCGTTCGCGCAGCAGAACGGCTACGGCGCCCAGGTGCTGGGGCAATTCCCGGCGGCGAAGGACATCCCGGAGACCGGCATCCACGGCTCGCGCCTGCCCAACGGCGACACGATCCGCCTGGGCAAGGCGGCCGATCCGCTGAACTCGTCGCGCAACGCCTTCGTCTTCCAGCTGGCGCCGAACGACACGCCGACCTCGGGCTCGCACCGCTCGGAGTTCGAGTACATGCCGAACATCGAGCTCGGCAAGACGTACTGGATCGCCTACAGCGTCTACGTGTACGACTGGGGCACGCTGATGAACGGCGACGACGCTCTCTTCGGCACGCAGGTGCACTCGGGCAACAGCAACCTCGGCCTGAGCCCCTCGTTCACGATCTATACGTCGGGCTCGAAGGGCGGCCGCACGCTGCAGATCTACCGCCAGCACAGCACCAGCTCGAGCCCTACGCAGAGCAACTCGGTCATCTACCGCTCGCCCGAGATTCCGCTGCCGTTCGGCCGCTGGATCGACTTCGTCTTCAAGTTCCGGCACGCGACAGACAACAGCGGCCTGCTGCAGATCTGGATGGACGGTACGCAGATCATGGACTACGCGGGACCGCTCGGCTACTCCACGCCCGGCTACAAGGACTACGCCAAGTTCGGTTACTACAACTGGTCGAGCTTCGATTCGAGCCGCAAGGTGCTGCTGCGCTCGCCCGTGGTCGTCGCCGACCCGACCGGCAGCAAATACCAGCAGTCGGACCTCCGGTCCTTCGTGCAGGCCAACCAATAATTTCAGTTGAAGGGAGAAGCA